>PXDC01000039.1 GCA_003565135.1 Verrucomicrobiota bacterium | reverse complement strand
CCTCGCCCCTTCCCCCCCCTCCCCATCCCCCGCCCCTCGCCCCTCGCCCCTCGCCCCTTCCTCCCCCCCATCCCTCGACTCCCTCCTCCGCGAGGCGGCCGAGCGGAGTCCGGAGTTGCGCGCCGCGCACCATCGCTGGCGGGCGGCGGTGGCGCGGGTGCCCCAGGCTGCCAGCCTGCCCGATCCGGAGTTGGGATACGGGTATTTTATCGAACGCATGAACACGCGGCAGGTGTTTCGGGTGTCGCAGATGTTTCCCTGGTTCGGAACCCTCGATCTGCGCGCCGGCGAAGCCGAGAAGCGGGCTGAAAGTGCCGCCCGCTTGCTGGAAGCGGATGTCCGACGCGTTATGTTCGAGGTCAAGGAGGCGTACGCGGAGTATGTGTACCTGAACCGCTCTATCGGGCTGCTGCGGGAGAATCGGGATTTGGTGAGGGAATTGGAGGATGTGGCGCGGCGCCGGTACCAGGCGGGACAAGCCGGGCGGGCCGACGTGATTCGATTTCAGATGGAGGTCGAAACCTTGGCAGATGATGTCCGTTCCCTGGAGGACGAACGGCGGGTGCTGCGGGCGCGTTTGAACTCGGTGGCTGGCCGTCCGGTTTCGTCGGAGTTGCCGCCGTTCACGGAGCTTCCCGAGATCGAAACTCCGGAGGATTTGGATGGGGTTTCGGAACAGTGGATTCGCGGCAACCCCCTGCTGCTGGCCCGGGAAAGCGAACGCGAGGCCGCGGAGCAGGGACGCCGGCTGGCGGGTCGCGACAACCGTCCGGGCTTCATGCTGGGGGTGGAGTATATGGATAATCGCGGCGGCGCGCCCGACGAAGTCATGGGCATGGTTTCGGTCAGCATTCCGGTCTGGCGCGACCGCAACCGGGCGCGGCTGCGGGAAGCAAGGTCGGAGCTCGACGCCGCGCGCGACGAGGTGGAGGCGTTGTCTTTGCGGTTGGAGTCGGACCTGGAACGGGTTCTCTTCCGTATCCGTGATGCCGAACGCAAGCGCGACCTTTTCGCCGATCAGCTTTTGCCGCGGGCCCGGGAAACGTTGGAAACCTTGCACGCGGGCTACCGTGCCGGCGAGGACGGGTTTATCGACTTGCTGCAGGCGCAACGCATGCTTCTGGACCAGGAGTTGTCCTACGAGAGGGCGGTGGTGGACCGTTTTCAGCGGGTGGCCGAATGGCAACGCCTGGCCGGTCGTGGGGAGATTTTGAATACGAATATATTGAGAGAGGGCGACGAAAATGAATAAGCAACGCGGATTGTTTTGGTGGGTCGGCGCGGTCGTGGTGCTGGCGCTGCTGGCGGGATTCTGGATCGGGCGACAGGGCGGGGACTCCGCGCACGATCATGCGGATGACGGCGAGCCGGCCGCCGGGCGGGAACAGGCCACGGTGTGGACTTGCTCCATGCACCCGCAGGTGCGTCAGCCGGATCCGGGAGATTGCCCGATTTGCGGCATGGATTTGATTCCCTTGACCGATGATGCGGATGACGACGATTCCGATTTGCCGCGCCTTTCGGTAAGCGAACGTTCGGCCGCCCTCATGAATATTCAGACTTGGCCGGCCGAACGCCGGGAAATTGAGGTGACCCGTGATCTGCTGGGACGCGTGGTTTACGACGAAACACGGACCTTTGAGGTCAGCGTTCTCTCCGAGAGCCGGATAGAAAGGCTCTTCGTCAACTACACCCATGTGCCCGTCCGCGAGGGGGAACACATCGCCGAACTCTACAGCCCCGAGGTCTACGCCGCCAGCCAGGAACTGATATCCGTGGCCGTCACGACCCGGAACGGAGGCATGCGCGATCGTATGTTCGAAGATGCGCGTCAACGGCTTCGGCTGCTCGGCGTGCCGGAACGCGAGATCGACCGGGTGATTGAATCGGGTGAACCGTTGACCACCTACACGCTTTTCAGCGGTCGCGACGGAGTCCTGACCCAACTCGACCGCCGGGAGGGCGATTGGCTCTCGCGCGGCGGACGCCTGGCCCGGCTGGTGGATACGTCTTCCATGTGGGTGATTCTCGATGCCTATGAACGGGATTTGTCATTGTTGGGATTCGGTCAGAAGGTGCGGCTCACCTTCGAGGGACTTCCCGGCGAGGAGCGCGAAGGGGTCATCGCCTTTATCCCGCCGGAACTCGATGGCGAGCGCCGAACCTTTGCCGTGCGGGTCAACCTGCCGAATCCGAGGCGCGATTTGCGCCAGGGTATGTTCGCCCGCGCACGGGTTTCCGTCTCGATCGATGATCGCGGGCGCCCTTATCTCCCTGAGTTGGAGGGCCGCTGGATCAGTCCCATGCATCCGGAAATCGTAAAGGACGAACCCGGCGAATGTGATGTGTGCGGCATGGACCTGATTCCGGCGGAAGCCCTCGGGCATGCGCCTCCCGAGGAGCATACGGCTCCACTGTTGATTCCCCGTTCAGCGCCGTTGATCACCGGCCGTCGGGCGCTGGTGTATGTGAAGTTGCCCGATACAGAACGGCCGACTTTCGAGGCGCGTGAAATCGAGTTGGGGCCGCGTGCCGGCGAGTCCTATGTCGTGCTGAACGGCGATCTCCGGGAAGGCGACTTGGTCGTCGTCCACGGCAATTTCAAAATCGACAGCGAACTGCAGATCCGCGGACGACCCAGCATGATGGCGCCGCGGCCGGACGAATCCGCCCCTGAGGCGGACGACGAGGCCATTGATTATCTTGAACCTCCGGAACCCGGAGAGTTCGCGGCGAATGTGCCGGATTCGTTCGCCGAGGAGATCGTGCCCCTGGTGCGCGGTTACCTCGACATGGCGACCGGATTGGCCGCCGATGAATTTGAGGCCGCGCGGGAGGGGTTGACGGCCCTGCATGAGGCTCTCCTGGAGATCGGCGAGCACCGGCTCGACGGAGACGCCCACGTGGCCTGGATGGAGCGCTACCAGGCCATCCATGAGATCGCCCACCGCATGGAAGATGCCGAAGATCTCGAAGGACTGCGCGCCCATCTGCAGGAAATGACCCGCGAAATCGAAAAGGTCGCCGTCTCCTTCGGCGCCGGCCAACTGCCCACCCTGTACCGCGTGTACTGTCCCATGGCTCACGACGACGAAGGCGCCACCTGGCTCCAGGATCACGACACCGTCGATAACGCCTACTTCGGCTCCATGATGCTCCGCTGCGGCGAAGTGCTGGGGGAGTTGTGAGGGGAGAGGGGCGAGGGACGAGGGGCGAGGGGGAGAGTGGGG
>PXDC01000516.1 GCA_003565135.1 Verrucomicrobiota bacterium | reverse complement strand
GTGACGAGCACTGTGTGCTCGAAGTGAGCGGAGGGTCGACCGTCCGCAGTGACCACCGTCCAGCCGTCACTGCGGACTTTCACTTCGGGGCGGCCGAGGTTGACCATGGGCTCGATCGCAAGGACCATGCCCGGCCGGAGCTTGGCCCCGGTGCCGCGGCGGCCGAAATTCGGAATCTGCGGTTCCTCATGCATATCGGTCCCCACGCCGTGGCCTACGAATTCGCGCACGATGGACAACTTCCGGGATTCGACGTATTTCTGGATGGTGTGGGAAATATCGCCGACCCGGTTGCCCGAACGGGCGGCGGCGATCCCCGCCCAAAGCGCCTCCTCGGTCACGGCAATCAGGCGATCGACTTCGGAAGGCACCCGGCCGACACGGAGGGTGCGCGCGTTGTCGCCGATGAATCCCCCATAACCGACAACCACATCAAGCGCGACCACATCTCCTTCCTGAATAACCCTTTTCAACGATCCAATCCCGTGCACGACCTCCTCGTTCACGGAGAGACAACTGTAACTGGGAAACCGGAGCGTACCGATCCGGTAATTGTGACAAGCGCTTCTGGCCCCTCTCCGCTCGATCTCCCGGCGAGCGATCTGGTCGAGATCGTACGTGTTGACCCCGGGGGCGACCGCCTCCTCGAGCGCGGACAACACTTCGGCGGCAATCCGGCACACTTCCCGCATTTTCTCGATCTCGTCGGCGGTCTTGATCGGGATCATGATTCGATGAAATTCAAGTCAAACCGGTCCAAGACCCTCCGGGCGACCTCAGCAGGGTCGCCCTCCGCCGAAAACCGCCATAACAGGCCCTGGTTGCGATAATGTTCGATCAGGGGACGCGAGCTCTCGAGATAGAGTTCGTGGCGATGCCTCACCACCGACTCCTCGTCGTCCTCGCGTCGCACCAGTTCCGAACCGCAGTCGTCGCAAACGCCCGGATTGGCGGGCGGGTGGCTTTTCAGGTGGTAAAGCCGTCCGTCCCGGGGACAAACCCGCCGCCCGGTCAGGCGTTCCACCGTGGCCTCCTCCGGGAGTTCCAACAGGAGACAGCCGGTCAGCGTCTCCTGGCGGACATCCAACCACTCATCGAAATTCACCGCTTGAACCAACGTCCGGGGAAACCCGTCCAGGAGAAAGCCCCGCGAGGCCGGGCGCCCCCAGAACCACTGCCTCAGCAGCTGCAAGGTCATCTCGTCGGACACCAGTTCGCCTCGCTCCATGGCCGCTTCGATGGACCGGCCCAGCGGAGTACGGCGCTCGATTTCCCGGCGGAAGTAATCTCCCGAGGAAAAATGCTCCACCCGCAAAGCTTTCAGACGCGCTGCGAGCGTGCCTTTGCCCGCCCCGGGCGACCCCATCAGAATGAACTTGGTCCTGGTCGGAATTGGCAAGGATACGGTTGTGGTCGAAGCCCGCCCGACCTCCGGCCGTGCCGGAGAACCCTCGGGCGGAGCGAGGTTACAGGTGTTGGAGCGCCCAGGCCGCCAGGCCCAGCACAAGGAGGGTTCCCAGCACAATCCAGAGGATGCCCACGTTTTTCAGCTCGGAGGTGTCCACCATGCGGGTCGGTTCGCGCCGGTTGCTGCGGGCCCGGATACGGCCTTTACGCAAAAAGCCATCGTAGTGCCGCTGCAGAAGATGGGTTTCCACCTGCTGCATCAACTGAAGCACCACCCCCACGGCAATGAGCATTCCCGTACCCCCGAAGAACATCGCGATCCGCCCGGGGACATTGTAGGTGAACAACGCCACATCGGGCATGACGGCGATGATCGTCAGGAAAATGCCGCCGGCCAGCGTAAGCCGGGTCATAATGAAGTCCAGATAACGCGCGGTGGGTTCGCCGGGACGCACCCCGGGGATGTAGCCGCCGTATTTCTTCAGATCGTCGGCGATCTGGATAGGTTTGAACATGATCGAAACCCAGAAATAACTGAAGCCCATGATCAAGCCCCCCATGACGAGGTAATAGGTCATGGTGCCGCGCCTCAGGTAATCCGCGACATCAATCAAGAAACGCAGGTCGAGCGCCGCTCCGAGTTGTGAGAGAATCTGCTGGGGGAACATCAGGATGGCGCTGGCGAAAATGACCGGCATCACCCCGGAGTAATTCACTTTGAGCGGCAGGTACGAGCTTTGCCCGCCGTAAACTTTGCGGCCCACGACCCGTTTGGCATAGTGCACGGGAATCTTACGCTGCGCCTGGACGACCGCCACAATGGCGGCGATCACGCCAATCAACAGACCGAACATCAGGATGGCCTGGCCCGCGCCCAGCCTATCGACACCCACCGGAGCGAAGAACAAACGGTACGTTTGGGCGGCGGCTCCCGGAAGGTCCGCCAGAATGCCCACCGTGATCAGAAGACCGATTCCGTTACCGACGCCCTTCTGGGTGATCTGCTCGCCCAGCCACATCAAAAGGATGGTGCCGGCGGTAAGGAACAGAGTCCCGGTGATCAAAAACCACGTTCGGCTCGTAATAATGATTTGGCCGTATTCCTCGACATTGTAGCCCGGGAATAAACGGCCGGGATTATCCAGCGCCAGAATGAGCAGAACCCCCTGAACCAAACAGATGCCGACGGTGGCGTAGCGGGTGTACTGGGTGATTTTCTGCCGGCCCACATCCCCCTCGCGCTGCAGGCGGGAAAGGGTGGGCACCACGGCGGTCATCAACTGGAAAATAATCGCCGCACTGATGTAAGGCATGATCCCCAGGGCACAAACCGCTCCCATGAGGAGCGCGCCCCCGGTGAACATGTTGTAGAGTCCCAGCAGGTCCCCCGCCGCCCCGGTTCCGGCCTGAGCTTCGAAGAAGGCCTGCAACGGAACAGGATCCAGGCCCGGAAGCGGAATGTTGGCACCGACCCGCGCCACAAAAAGCAAACCGAGGGTGAACAGGATCTTCTGGCGAAGATCGGGAATCTTAAGGCAATTGGTAAAGGCGGACAACATGGCCTGAATTACTCCGGCGGTGTGAAGACGGAACGGGCGAGAGGTACGCCTCAGACGGCGTCGATGACAATGGCTTCTCCGCCGGCGGCTTCGATCTTCTGCCGGGCGGCCGCGGAGAACTTGACCGCGGTAACCTTGACCGCCCGGGAGAGTTCGCCCTCGGCCAGGACCTTGACGGGACCGGCGCTGGCGCCGATAACGCCCTTCTTGACCAGGACGTCCCGATCGATCGTATCAACGTCCTCCAGGCGCGCGAGGGTGCTCAGATT
>PXDC01000479.1 GCA_003565135.1 Verrucomicrobiota bacterium | reverse complement strand
TGTCGGCGTGGTTTTGCCGGAGGTATTCAACCAGCAGCGCGCGGCTGGCGGGATGGTGGTCATTGGAAATGGTGACGGAGCCGAAGAAGGTTTCGATTCGCTCCGACACCGCCGCCGCGCCAAGGCCTTTCCACAGCCCGGCCAGGGCGTTGCGATCACGCTGGTAGTCGGTATGTACAAAGGAGCGGCTCAGTTCAAAGGCCCGACCGAGTTGCCGGTGGAACCGGGGTCCACCTCAAAGACGTGATTCAGGTAGAGTCCACCCGGGCCGTGTTCGTCGAGAATGCGGGGCACATGGCCGACCCGGTAGGCACCGGCGAGCCGCTGTCCCTCGCGGTCCCAGAGGATCAGGTGGCGGTAGTATTCATCCTCCGGGTTCAGGTCGTGTTCTTTGCCCACGCCCTGCCCGGCGGCCCGGAAGGTGGTCTCCCGAACCCGGCCCAGTTCGAGAAGGGTGCGCGGAGCGGCGTCCCCCCGGAAGAAGAGGAGGTCGAAACGCCCGTGCCGCAGGAGCGGCTGAATGGAGGCGCACCGCCACTCCTCCTCCAGCGGGTCGCCGGAGGCCGGGGCGGCCGGAGGTATCCGGCGGACGTCTTTTGCGTCGAGGGGCTTGGGTCTGGGGAGGGCGGCATCGGCGGAGAGGTAAACCGAGGCCCGCAAGCGCTGGGTTCCGCGTGGATCGGCCGCCAGGCGCTGGGTGGACTCCGGAGCGTGGATCGCCGCCAGGCGAACGGAGATGGTTTTGGTGTGGGGGTGGAGTAACTCGCGGCAAAGGGCGAGGGCGCGCAGGCGCGGCCAGTCGGGTGAAAGGCGCAGGAACCCCGGACGGTTCATCGCATCGAGATGGAGGGCGGCGATGGACGCGTTGGTCCGCGCGGCCAGCTTCAAGGCATGCCCGGTCCATGGACGGTCGGCAACGACTTCGACTCGACGATCATGGCGGTGCGAGACCCGTCCGGCGGGGAATAAACCGAGCAGCCCGCCTTGGCTCAAATGCCGACGGGCGGCGGTCAGACCCCGCTGGTTGAAGCGAGCCGCCTCCGGTCCGGTTTCAAGCGGGTCCATGGGAATGAAGCGCTCCTCGAAGCCGGTGATGGAGGTGATGAGCCGGTTGGCCATGAACATCCAGCCCCCGGGCCGCACAGCCTCCATCAATTCGACTAAGGCGAAGAAATCGATGCCGCCGCAGGGGTGGTTGGCCACCAGAACCAGTGGGCCTTCCACCGCCTCGAGGGCGGAGCGTTCGGCGGGGGCGATCCACCACCCGACGCCGAGCTCGCGCAGCACCCGCTCGGAGATCACCGCTGGATCGTAGGGCGGGTGCATCACCCGTCGATGAAGCTTCCACAGTCCGTCAAAACCAAAGATTCGTTCCACTATCGGCTGGAAGATTCGGTAGGCGCGTCGGGGCCAGCCGTCCGGCAGGATCCCGGCGGTGTCGAAAAAGCGGCCGCCGGCCGGCGGGATCTTCCCCATCGTCTCCGGGCGCTTTACGCCGCCGAAGTCTCCGGATTCGCGGGCACGGGGGGGTGGAGCCGGTGAAGGGGAAATCATGTGACGGGCTCCGGGGGCATACTCTTGGTTCGGGTGGTCCGCGGAATTCGGACGGTTCCTGGGGCACCGGGACGCGGCGGGGTTTCCGGGAGAACCGCCCGATAGGTGGCGCGGACGGAATCCGCGTCAACGCTGAACCGCAAAATGCTGACGGTGCGGGCGTCGGAACGGGACATGAGAATGGAAGTTTCCGGGGAGCGTGGATCGTGCCAAAGGTGAAGGTGCGATAACTCGGCCTCGGTGGGAGCCAGGGGGCGGGCAATGTGCCGGAAGTAGGCTTTCAAGCGGAGCTTGGCTACGGCTGAGGGTTGATAGGATGAGGTGGTGACAAAGGGGTAGTGGGGGAGTTTGCGGGTCAAAGCCTTCCCGTCCCACTGACGGAATATCGGTGGGTGATCCGGATCGAGGATCAGCAGCAAAAAGGGCCGGTAGGCGTTATGTGTTAGGGAGGCCCGGAGCAGTTCGGCGCAGGCTGGGGCGTTGGAGGCGGAGGTGAGATCCCGCAGCAATAGCCCCCGGCTGCGAAACCCGCCTTCCTTGGGCGGTGGCGGTTGTGAGGTGTTATAGAGATTGAGGATGGCCGCGCTCAAACCGGCTCCATTGGCGAAGGCCCAAGTGCCCCCGCCCTCGGGATCGCGCGGGGCGATCCAGACCATTCCGGGTGCCGGAGGACACACGGGATCGGGCGGCTCCGCGATCACCCTGGTGCGCTGCTCGTCGCGGTTGACAAATAGCGTGTAGCCCGCCTCCGAACGCTGCCAACTGACGGTACACATGGGGGGGGATCAGGATGGGCGATGGGGGGATCAGGATGGGCGGTCCACAGTCTTTGCACAAGGAACAGAGGATCCGTTCAGGCGCTGGCTGGATTGATTCTCAAGGTGTCGCACCGTCGATGGCGCCACACCGAAATCGTCGGGAAGGGAAAGTGACATCATTCGCGCCATGATCGAAATGAGGGCGTAATGATGGATAGCGTGCATGATGGCATACATGGCCTCACGCCCGAGCGTGGAGCGGACGGGGAAAGGTTCATCGGCATACGAGGCCTTGCAGCGAACCTGAACCGTGTCGTCCCAGCCGGGATGGTCGAATTTCTCGAAGATGCGGGCCAGGGCTTGGGTCCGGCTGAGGGCGCGACTCCGGTCGTTTTCGATAACGGGATCACGTTTCCGGGCGTCGTAATCGATGTTTCGGAATGACGGATTCAGGCTGTCACCGTGCAGTAGGGCCTCAAAGTGTTCCAGGCAGTGTCGGAAATGCCCCCCGATAGAGGCATTGAAGGCCACTTCAAGCCGCCGGGTGTATGCGGCGTCGGTGATCGAATGGAGCAAGGTCTCTCCCTGGCGAAGCACTTCGTTTATGGCGGCGGTCAATGGATGGTCTGCTGAGGTTATTGGCATGGGTTAATCTGGATGAAGGTGCGGACTTTGTGAGGATTCATCGAAGCCCGCTTGGATCGTTGGTGATGTGTGAAAAGGTGAGGACGAACCGCTCCGGGGAATATTCCGCGGTTTCCGCCGTCCAGCAAGGCAAGCCAAGACACCTTGAGCTTCGAACTCATCCTTAACCCTCGTCATCCATGAAACATCTTAAAAAACATCCACGTCCAAGACGGGAAGCGTGAAGCGCCTCCCGCTCATGATCTTCCCTCTGCTCCTCCTCGCCGCGGCCTGTCAGGCG
>PXDC01000514.1 GCA_003565135.1 Verrucomicrobiota bacterium | reverse complement strand
GCCGCGGTCGCGCGCGTGCCGCAGGCGCGCAGCCTGCCGGATCCGGAATTGGGGTACGGCTATTTCGTGCAGCGAATGGACACGCGCCAGCAATTTCGGGTCACCCAGATGTTTCCCTGGTTCGGTACCCTCGACCTGCGCGAGAGCGCGGCCGGAGAAGAGGCGGCCGCCGCCGCGCTGCGGTTGGAGGCAACCGCATTGCGGGTTGCAGCCGAGGTGAAGCGGGCGTACGCGGAGTACGCCTACGTTGTGAGAACCGTTGTCCTGGTCCGCGAGAACCGCGATCTCGTACGCGACCTGGAGTCCGTGGTCAGGCGGCGCTACGAGTCGGGAGAGACCGGGCAGGCGGACGTTCTGCGTCTGCAAATGGAGCGCGAGTCCCTGTCGGACCGGCTGCGCTCGCTTGAGGATCGCCGGCGGAGCGCGCGGGCCGCGGTCAATGTTGCGGCCGGCCGGCCGGCCGCAGCCGAACTGGAGGCGCCGGAGGATCTGCCGCGGCCCGAGGTTCCCGATCTGGCGCAACGCTCCGCCGAGGAGTGGCTGCGGGACAACCCCGAGCTGCTTGCCCTGGGCCGGGAGACCCGCGGCGCGCGCGAGCAAAGCCGGCTGGCTCGCAATGAAAACCGGCCGGATTTCATGCTCGGAGTGGAATACATGGACAATCCCGGCGGCATGGACGATGCCTGGATGGGAATGGTCTCGGTAAGCCTGCCGGTGTGGCGAGAGCGCAACCGGGCGCGGATCGACGAAGCGCGGGCCCGCGAGAACGCGCTGCGCGAGGAACGCGCCGGACTCGCCCTGCGCCTGGAGGGCGATTTGGAGGAGGCGTTCTACCGGATGCGCGATGCCGATCGCCGGTTGCACCTTTTCGAGAACGAACTCCTTCCCCGGGCGCGCCAGAGCCTGAACGTCCTCCGTGCGGGATACCGCGCGGGGCGGGAGGATTTTTTGGATTTGCTCGATGGGCAGCGTTCGGTACTCGAACAGGAACTCTCGCGCGAGCGCGCCGCGGCCGACCTGTTTCAGCGGGTGGCCGAATGGGAGCGCCTGACCGGACGTCCCGTCGAGGCCATGGTGAATGGGAATTTTGAATACGATGACGGGGAGCGTTAATGCGATGAAAACCGGACGTTTTTTCAAATGGTTGGCATGGGTAACGGTCGCGTTGCTCGCGTTTGGCGCGGGCTGGTGGCTTTCGCCGGGAGGCGGGGAAGCCGACGACGAGGTCGCGGATGAGCCCGCCGGCGAAACCCGCTGGACCTGCTCCATGCACCCACAGGTGAACGAGCCCGGACCGGGGAGCTGTCCGATTTGCGGCATGGATTTGATCCCCCTGGAGGAGGACGATGACGAGGACGAGCGCGACCTGCCGCGCCTGCGCCTTTCCGAACGCGCCCTGTCCCTGATGAATATCCAGGTCGCTCCGGTCCGGCGTACCGAGGCCACGGCGGAAATCCTTATGGCCGGCCGGATCGACTACGACGAAACACAGTTCGCCGAGGTCACGGCCTACTTCCGCGGACGGGTGGACCGCTTGTTTGCCGATTTTACCGGAATGCGGGTGGATGCCGGCGAACACCTGGTGGAGATGTACAGCCCGCAACTCTTCTCCGCCCAGGAGGAGTTGATCCTCGCTCTGCGCGGGGAGGAGGACCTGCAGGAGCGGGGTACCGCCGGCGCAAAGCGCGAGGCCCAGGCCATGGTCGGGTCCGCCCGGGAGCAATTGCGCCTGCTCGGCCTGGTGGACAGGCAGATCGACGAAATCGTGGAACGCGGCACTCCCGCCACGCACACCACCTTCTTCTCCCCGATCGGCGGCACGGTGCTGGAAAGGCACGTTTCCGAAGGGGAATACGTGGAGACCGGCGACCTGCTCCTGACCGTGGCCGATCTGTCGCACCTATGGGTCAAGCTGGAAGCGTACGAATCCGACCTCCCCTTGCTGCGTTTCGGCCAGAAAGTTTCGTTCCAGGTCGCCGCGTTGCCCGGGGAGACCTTCGAAGGCGTCGTCGCCTACATCGATCCCGTGGTCGATCCCTTGACCCGTACCGTTCGGGCTCGCGTGAACCTGCCGAACCCGGACGGACGCCTGAAACCCGGCATGTTCGTGCGCGGAATGGCCAAGGCGCCGGTGACCCATCGGGGTGAAGCCGTTCCGTTGGATCTGCGAGGCAAATGGATCAGCCCCATGCATCCGGAGATCGTCAAGGACGAGGCGGGCGAGTGCGATATCTGCGGCATGGAGCTGGTGCCGGCGGAGAAGCTCGGGTTTATTCCCATGCCCGAAACAAACGGGGAGGCCGGGCATCCGCTCCTGATTCCGGAGACGGCGCCGCTTCTGACCGGCAAGCGGGCACTCGTGTATATCCGCCTCCCCGACACCGAACGCCCGACCTTTGAGGCGCGCCAGGTGGAACTCGGGCCGCGGGTCTCCGGCCATTACGTCGTGCTCGACGGTCTGGAGGAAGGAGACCGGGTCGTGGTCAACGGAAACTTCAAGATCGACAGCGAACTCCAGATCCGCGGGCGACCCAGCATGATGGCGCCCGAGGGCGAGGATCCGGAAGGCGAGCCCGACCCCGCGGAGGAAGCGGTGGACTACCGCGAGGCGCCGGAGCGTTCGGATTTCGCCGGCGACGTTCCGGAATCCTTCGGCCGGGAATTGCGTCCTTTGGTACGGGCTTACCTCGATTTGACCGCCGCCCTCGCGGATGATGATGAGGACACCGCCCGCGAATCCCTCGCCGAATGGCACGCGGTTCTGCTCGAAATCGGGGAGCACCGCCTCGACGGCGACGCCCACATGACCTGGATGGAGCGCTACGAGGCGTTACACGTGCTTTCCCACCGCATTGACGAAGCGGAGGGGATCGAGGGCATCCGCGAGCGCCTGCAGGAACTGACCCGGGAGGTGGAAAAGGTGGCGATCGATTTCGGCGCCGGCGAGCTGCCCACGCTGTACCGCCTCTACTGTCCCATGGCCTACGACGACCAGGGCGCCACCTGGCTCCAGGACCACGACACCGTTGACAACGCCTACTTCGGCGCCTCCATGCTCCGCTGCGGCGAAGTGCTGGGGGAGTTGTGAGGGGTGTGGGATGTGGGGCGAGGGGCGAGTGAGCGAGGGGAAAGGGGGAGAGTCGGGGAGTGGGGGAAACGGTGAGGGGGAGAGTGGGAGAGTGGGAGAGTGGGTGAGGGGGCGAGGGACGAGGGAAGTGGGACGTGGGACGAGGGATGGGGGGCGAGGGAT
>PXDC01000205.1 GCA_003565135.1 Verrucomicrobiota bacterium | reverse complement strand
TTAAGCACTTCTCCATCCGCACTTTTTATGCACCCATACCAGGCAAAATTATTAGCAACGTGGATTACTTTAGCTAGAGGCGGAGGGTCGTTATCAAGGACATCTCCAGTAATATAAAGAGTTCTATTGTTAAGTATTTCAGCATCAGGCGTAGTATCAGTATAAGAGCCTGTGTCATTGTCTATTTCAGCCAAGAAATAAAAGGTGTCTCCTCCAGACGAAGTTCTATATATTTCTATTTTTATGTTGTCAGTATCATAGTTATATAAAGCACCGTTCTCAAGCTCAGGAATATTTGTTATTTCTATAGGCTCTTCATCAGGCTTATCCACAGCACTTGCTTGTATAATAGTAACAGGGCCTAAGTCTTTAAATGTAACAGACCCAACTTTATAAGAAAATTTATACATAAAAGCATAAAGATAAGCTTCATCGCCAGGCTCTCCGGAGACATCAGGCTCATCCATTCTAGGTAGTCCTGCGGTCCTTACTTGCTTATCTCCATTCTCATCAATATAAATCTTACTTAAAGGCGAGAAGTTATCATCAGTTACAAATATATGGTTATTCCACTTAGCATAATCTACTACATTATTGATACCGCCTGTTAGGACGTTATTACCAGTAGGGCCTTGCAAGGTCTCCCAGTCGTCATCCTTCTCGTAAAATATCTTAGAAGCAGACTGTACCAATATGTCTTCATCAAAGTCCTCTATAAGACAACCTATTCTCTGCGCTCCGGAAGGTATCTGAGGATGCATTGGGTAAAGCAGCTCAGAGCCAGGTCTTGTGAATAGTTTAGCGTTTATGCTGACGAGAAAATTGTCAGCCATTTGGTATTTGTGTGGTTCGGCGTCTATATGCTTATCAGTTATGCCTCCATGAAAAGTATCAATTTGGTAAGGTTGAGTTATAAGCATTTAGACCCCTATCCATAAATTGCCAGTAAGTTTTTAGAGCTATCGTTTATATACACATAATATGAGTTTAAGTTAATTTTCTCCACATCCAAAAACATAATGTTTCCGTCTGAGTCTTTCATAGTTATCTTTAAAGCGTCATATAGTAAACCACCGGGTAAGCTAAGAGCTTGTCTATATCTGCCTGTTCCGTCTCCCACAGCTTCCCAGTTAGCAGAGTCTATTGTCTGAGTTAGATTATTTATAGAAGAAGAAGGTATCTTAGCAGAGTTAGTACCATTATGGTTATGTCCGTCTAATTGCTCTATGTTTTCTTCTAAAGCTGGGAACCAAACTGAGCCTTTGTCTCCTGCTTCTGGTAGTTTAAATCCGTATGTTAATGTTTGCATTACTCCTCCCTACATCTCCTATAAAACTCTCGGAAGTCTTCCCTAGTCATACAAAGCATTTTATCGAAAGCTTCGTCATAGCAACTTATACTTTCGTCGCTTTGTCTTCTAACTACAGCCGCCTCTTCAGAGCTGCCTGCATAAGTTTTTAAATCTCTTCTAGGACCTAAAGTTATGCAGCTACTTATTAATGAGACGCTCAATATCAGAAGTATCTTTTGTGTCCACAGCTTTATCCACAGCTTTATCAAGTTCTTTCTCCCACATATAATTTTTTACTTTTCTATATGCATCCATTACAAAACGAATTATAGCATATATAGAAGCAAGAATTTGAGTTACTTTCACTTTAAAACAACCTTTTCTTTAGTTACAAATCTTAGTACCACGTTGACAGCTCCCCAAAACATAGCAGCGCCTTCGGGATTGTTTGCTATAAATTCGGCAGCGCCCGGATGTAAGAAAGCTACTACAGGTATTATTATGTTTGCCCAAAATGTTTTTGACACCCAAAATTTCTTCTCTTTTAATTCCATTCCTATTCTCCTTCTGGCTCTTTATATAAAGGATGAGCCAATATTTCCTGTTCTGTTAGTTCTACTAAATTGCCGTCTACATACTTGTATTTATGATTACCTTCATTATTAACTAACCAATGGTCTACATCTATTTCAGCATGATAACCATTGTCAGAGAAAGACCCCTCTTTAAAATGAAGTCTAGGGTTATGAAAATGTCCTACAATATTATTTCCATCTAATTTTATCCATGTTAACATATAAACTCCTTATTCGACAAAATCAGGTTTGCCGTGCTGTAAATCAAAAGTGCCCCCAAAAACCCAACCGCCTGAATTGGCGGTATCCTCAATTCTTATAACTCCTGCTGTACTTATAAAAACACTAGGGGCAAGGCGGTTGGTTGCCGGAGTGGCGCCATATAATGCAATATGTTCATCACGGCTTATGTTAACCTCGCTAAACTGAATATCAGTGACACGGTTAGCTTGTGGGTTAATAAGGCCAAGAACATGTACCTTTAAAAACCACTGCCCTGCAAGATTTCTTGTCGGCTCAACGTTGGCATATGTAGTTGTCCAGTTTGTCGCTGTGACCTGCCCAACCCCACTTCTATCATAAACCTTATCAGTAAAAAAATAATCTAAAACTTGCCAATCACTTCCGTCGCTTACTATTTTTATTCTTGCGCCTTTGCAATCCAAGTCTATAAAGTCATAGCCTTCTATCTTTTCAGCTCCATTAGGTGTAACTGTTATCTTGCCTTTGTCGCTTGAGATGTTTTTGAGAAGTAAAACTCTATCAGTATTTGAAGCTGCTTCCGGCAGATTGCAAACTCGGTCTGTGCTTGTATCGTCAAACATTATGACGTTATGCCCATCCCCAGTTTGTACTGTGTGGTCTCCACTTACTACAATAGAAGTTCTCTTATACTCAGGAGCCAACTTATTGTCGTTAATAATGTGGTCCTTAAGCATAGACTCCGTTATAGTATCGTTATTCGGAAGTCCTATAAAACGCTTAGAACTATCCGAATAAACCTTAGCCCTTCCGCCTTGATTTGATTTTCTAATATCTGCCATATATTACTCCTCTTCTGGCTCAGGATTTAATTCAGCTTCCCACTCTTCTTTTGTCTTAATAACCCAAGCTTCGTCAACCCATCTAGCTTTATGAGTTTTCTTGTCAAATTCTGGAGCTGTTTTTCCTTTTAAAGCCCCTGCCCAATCATTAACTGTCATACCTATGAAGAAACCTAGTGAATCTATCTGAGGCACAGGTTGTTCTAAAATTTCATGTCTCATATTTTACTCCTTAATTTTATACGTACCAACGGCCTTTTGCAAAATGATTTGTGGTCAAATTGCTCACACTGCTAAGAGAACTAAAAGCTGTACCATCCCATTTAGCCTTTTCCGCAGCCTTGC
>PXDC01000349.1 GCA_003565135.1 Verrucomicrobiota bacterium | reverse complement strand
CGGTGGTTTTCGAGAGGCTGACCGCGGTATCACCCCCCGCGCCGGACCCGGGGATCATTCCGGACGCCCCGCCGTTCCGCGATCCCGCCAACCTCAGCGCGGCCGCTCCACCCGCGGACGGTGAGATCCGTTTCGCCATCCTCGGCGGCGGTGCCGTCGCCGGGATCGATGGCGCAAGCCGGAGCCTCCTGCCGGACCACGCCATCGACCGCATCAACCGGGAACCGGTTTCCTTCACCCTGTACACCGGCAACCCGACCGGCGAGAGCGACGGGCCCGGTCCCGACCGGTTCGATCAGCCGTTCTATCCGGCGCCGGGTGGCGCGGACGCCGGCGATGCGGCTACGTTCCGCGAAACATTCGGCCCGACGCCCCGGAGCTTCGTCCGGGGTCACACCCGTTTCCTCATCCTCGACACCTCCCGGCCGGGATTGCGGGAATCGGGTTCGGATCAGTGGCGGTGGCTGAACGCGGAGCTCGCCTCCGTTGCCGAAGCGGTGATCGTGGTGGTGACCCATTCCCCCGTGATAGATGCCACCAACGGCGCCCTCGAAGGCTGGAACGACCGCAGCGAAGCCGAGCTCCTGCAACACCGGCTCACCCGTCTGCGCGACGAGGGAAAATCGGTCTACGTGATGGCGGCCGGCCCGGCCGGATTCCGGCACCACGCGTTCGACGGTGTGTCCCACCTGGTCTCGGGAGGAATCGCATCCCGGCCCGGGGACCCCGCTTTCCCGCATTACGTCCTCGCCACCATCGCGGAGCCCCCGGATGGGTCCGATACCCGCCGGCATCTGACCTACGAGGTTGTTCCCCTTTTGGCTGCTATTGACATAAAACCGTCCGAAATCCGGCTGAAGCCGGGCGAAACCGTTCGCCTGCGGGCGCGGGGACACGTACCGGGATCGGACCGGGCGTTCCCCCTCGAATACCCGATGAACGTGGCATGGCGAATCGAAGACCCGGAAATCGGCTCCATCGATCCCGGGAACGGTACCTTCAGGGCCGCGAACCCCGGTACCACCCGCGTCGCGGCCCGGGCGGGGGGATTAAACGCGGTTGCCCGGATCACCGTCATCTCACCCGGACCGGACCGGGCTCCGAACCCGCCGTGATCCTTTTGCGTTGGACGCGACCGAGCGCTCGTTTAGAAGAGCCGAACGTGTTAGTCATCCTTCACATGGTTTTTCCGCAGTCGCCTCTGCCGGCAGGCGGGTTCGCCACGGCATCCCGCTCAACTCCCAACCCGGGAATTCCCGCATGAGCGGCCTGTTCTACCAACTGGGCAAGCGAGCCGCCCCCGCGGTGCTGCGTGCCCGATGGCTCTACCGGTCCCTGACCGGCACCGAATCCGAACGGATCAGGGCCGAGTACGCCATGGGCTGCTACCTGACCTACCTCCATACGCGCGGGGGCGACCTGGAACGGGATCCCCAAACCGTCCGGTGGTTGAACGCCCTGTCCCGCCGGCTCAGCCGCGCCCTCGTCAACCGCGAAAGAACCTTTCAAATCCGTTGCACCCGGGGGCCGGAAGCCAATGCCTTCGCCCTGCCCGGGGGATTTTTATTCGTCTCGCTGCCCCTCCTCGAACTTTGCCGCCACGATGAAGACGAAATCGCTTTTGTGCTCGCCCACGAAATGGGCCACGTCGTCAAGGGACACGCCTTCAACCGGATCCTGACGTCCGAGGTCGTGCGCCTGCTCTCGCGCGGGGGCCCGATCAAGGGTCCGCTCGGTCCGGTTGTCAACCGCCTCATCCGGCAACTCGTCACCCAGGGGTATTCCCGCCGACAGGAACTGGAAGCGGACCGTTTCGCCGCCCGCCTCTCCCGGGTGGCGGGATTTGCCCCTGAAGCGTCCCTGCGGGTGTTCGAGCGGCTTCGGACACTGTCCGGCCCCGGCGACGAACCAAACCCGTATTTCTCCTCGCACCCTCCGTTTGAGGTGCGGACCGAACGTATCCGGCATTTGCTGACGGAAGGGTCCTGAGAAAGTGCCGTCCCCGGGGGTAAACTTTTTGCTAAAATGATGGCACGAGCCTGTTTATACTTCCCCTGGAAGGTTTCCCGTGAAAGCATATATTCACCGTCATCAAGTTTTTCGAAAGGTGCGGCACTCCCGTGGTTGTGGCGAGCGGGTTTATCCCGGGAGATCCGGGGACCCGGAGAATCGGGGGATTAACCCCCTCGCTACGAAGCAATCCGAAAACGTCGGCGACGGGGAGTATAATTCCGGCACTCACGACCTCCGTCTTCGACAAGCAAGCAATGTCCTCCCATAAAAAACAGGCCCAGGCTGCCTTGAGTCGACTGGTTAACGACATCAATCGGCGCGGCGCCTTCGAGCACGATTCTTCCGCCAGGAACCGTAAGGACGGCCGGAACCGGGAAACCGGGGGCAAGCCGCCTCCCCTGCCCCAAAACCTGCGCGCGGGCCCGGCCTCCGGCCGCACCCGTCGATTTCCCGAAGCGCACGGCCCGCAGCTCGACCGCATGGAGGGTCTGCTGCAAAAGCTGTTGGACGCCGTCGACGCCCAGGAAAAACTTATCCGCAACGGCAGCGCCCAGGTCGCCGACGAAGCCGCAATCGAAGAGGCCCGGGCCGACCTGGACCGGCGGGATAAAGCCCTGCGGGAAGCGGAAAAGATGCTCGACGAACGGGAACGCTTCCTGGAGGAAAGTGAAGCCCTGCTCCTGGAAAAAGGTCAGGAATTGATCGAAACCGAAACCGGCCTGGAGCAGATGAAGGAAGACCTGGGCAGCCGCAAGTAGGGTCGGGTCGAAAATCCTCCGACACGTTTCCGGCTGGTTCGACCGAGATCGGTGCGACTCCCGCGCCGCCTACTTCGAGGGACTGAGACGTCTTCCGCTGCGGTCGGCGTTCCCTTTCGGCGGATCGGTTTCGTTCGCCGCCGATGCACCGCCGCCGTGCGACCGCGGCAACGGTCGCCCGGAGACCGGCCATCTCCCCAGCATGCGGAGACACATCCCCGTGGTGGCGCAAATCATCCCCCCCAGAAACCCGCCGGCCAGGCTCCCCCCCAGCAGCCAGGGTGACCCCTCCAAAAACCCGTAAACCGCCACCGCGGTGGTCCCGAAGCCCAGCAGTACGGCGAGCGCGAAATAGAAGACACCGAGATAGCGGAATACGGCGGACGCTCCCCCGCCGGGAGCATACCCGCCGCCCCAACCCGACCCGGGCGGCCCAAACGGCTCGTGCCTCAGCGGAATGGCCCACGTCTGAACGGGCACCCCGTGGCCGGCGGCAAAACCGGGATAGACCCCGTTGTGACCATAACCCGGAACGGGTCCGGCACCATTTGGAGAAACCGCGGCCCGCGAGGGGTCGCGGTTTGTTCCCGGCCCGAAAACATCGCTCACCGGCACCCAATCCGGCATCTCCCGCTTCCAGTAAAGGAGGTCTTCGGAAAGAAGCCCCTGATCCCAGAGCGTGCGCAGAACCTCTTCATCGGTCGGAACCGGTTCACCTCCGCCGACAGCAGCTACATAAACCTCACTCATTGTGTGCCCGTTACAGTGTTCCCCCACCGCCGTAAAAAAGTAAAGGGAGAAACCGAATCAGCCATGGGGGCGTCGCTATTTTCATCATTTTTTTGCAATGTTTGAGGTCGATTCCCACCCCAACTCCCGCCATGATTCCCCCTTGGAAACCGGCCGACTGTGAATGAACGAAAAAACGCAGAAACGAATCCTCCTGGTTGACGACGAAGTAGCCATGACACAGATGTGTCACACCTACCTCAAGGCGGCCGGGTATGAGGCCTTTCAGGCCAATGATCTGGCGCGGGCCCGCGCCGTACTCGAATCCGAGAGCATTCATCTCGTGCTCTGCGACCTGAAACTGAAAGGGGGCGAATCCGGCCTGGATCTGATGCGCGAACTCCTTCCCCGCTCCCCCTACCTGGCCGTATCCATGATGACCGCGAGCCAGGACCTGCAATTGGCGATCGACTGTCTGCGCGACGGGGCCTTCGATTTCATCACCAAACCGTTTCAACTGAGCGAGCTCAAGGAATCGATCGAGCGCGCCTTGAAACGACAGGACACGATTCTGGCTGAGCGCCGGAAATCCGAGGAATTGATCCGGACCCTGGCACGGTTCCCGGAAGACAACCCCAACCCGGTTTTCCGGGTCGATACGGACGGCAATATCCTTTACTCCAACAACGCCGCCGCACCCCTCATGACCGAGTGGAATATCGCCAAAGGCAGTCGTGTTCCGGATTCGCTGATGTCGCTGCTCGAGGGACGCGAATCCTCCGGCCTCCCGGAAACGGAGGGTCATGCCAACGGAGAACAGGATCCTCCCGGAGACGGGGAGATGGAGGCCCTGGAGGTCAATACCGGCAGCCGGATCTTCTCGTTCACCGCCACACGCATCATCGATTCCTCCAGTTATTACCTGTACGGGCATGATGTGACCGACTGGAAAAAGGCGGAACGGGAACTGATCCGTTTGAAGAACGAAGCAACGGCCCTTTCCTTCCGCGACCAGTTAACCGGCATGACCAACCGGAGCTACCTCGAAAGCCGTTTCAATGAAATGGGCCCAACGGCACAGGGGGAGGGACGACAGCTCGCCTTTATCCTCATGGATCTCGACAACTTCAAAGAGATCAACGACATCTACGGGCATGAAACGGGCGACCGGGTGCTGATCCAGGTCGGTCGCCGAATCCGTACCATGATCGGTCCCAACGACATTCTCTGCCGGTGGGGAGGAGACGAGATTGCGATTTTGAAAACCGATTTCGAAAGCTCCGGTCAGGTCGACGAACTGTGTCGCAAGATCCTGAACATGGAGAAAAACCCGGTCAAGGCGCCGGGACATACCTTTCCCATTACGCTCAGTATCGGGTACGCCCTTTTCCCCGAAGACGGGTCCGACCTGGACGCCCTCATGCAACGGGCCGACCACGCCCTCTACCGGGCCAAGGAAATCGGAAAAAACACCTGGCAGGGCTACCATCAGCTGGAGAAAAAAGAGATCTTCCGGCAGAGCCCCGATCTCCTGGTGCGCTTTAACGAAGCGGTCAACAACAACAAGATCGACGTGCGCTTCCAGCCCATCATCGAAACCACCACCGGGCGCGTCGTCGCCGCCGAAGCGCTGGCCCGGTGGACGGATCCCGAACTCGGGGAAATCGCGGCCGGCAATTTCATCCCCGAGGCCGAGGAGCGGGGCCTTATCGCCAAGCTTGGCCAAACCGTCCTGGAAAAGAGCCTCGACCACCTTGTGCGCTGGAAAGCGAGCGACCTGGACATCACCCTGTCGGTCAACCTCTCGCGACGCCAGCTCCTCAACCAGGAGTTCATCGCCTTCGTCAACCAACAGATGAAATCGCGGGAACTCCCGACCTCCTGCCTGACCCTGGAAATCACCGAGCGCCACTCCTTTTACGACACCGCCATCGGCAAAATGCGACTGGGCGAGCTGGCCGATTGCGGGTACGGGCTATCGCTGGACGATTTCGGCACCGGGTACTCCTCGCTTTCGGAAATGGCCAACATGCCTTTCGACGAATTGAAAATCGCCATCGGGCTGACCCGGCAGATTTCCGGCGACAAAGGACGAAAGATCGTCCATGCCATCAGCCTCATGGGCCGGGCGCTCGGGTTAACCATGGTGGCCGAGGGCGTGGAGACCCGCGAACAGGCGCATTTGCTGCGTATGATGGGCGTGCCCCGGTTGCAGGGATTCCTTTTCGCCCGCCCCATGCCCGCGCAGGACTTTTTTGAGTTTGCCCAAAAGGCAACTTTGGTCAAGTAGAGTGCCTTGACATGCCTGCTACACCGTCCGCCGCGCCCCCCGCAGATTCTCCGCCATCATCCCGGGACCAGGGACGGATTCTCCAATCGACCGTCCTGACGCTTCCCGCCACCCTTCGTCCCGGCCTGGTCAAACGCGATCGCCTCGCGGTGAAAAACGCGCGCACCGGCACCTACCTCAACATCAGCCGCAGCGAAATGGGCATCCTGGAGGAATTCCGGGAGGGCGCCACGGTCCCCAAAGTTCTGTCCCGCCGGATTCAGTCCGGCAAGTGTCTCCCTCTCAGGGAATTCTACGAGTTGATCCTGAAAGCGGCCGACCGGCATATCCTGGTCGACCAAACGGCCGACAACCCACCGAAGAACCCTCCGGCCAATTTCTGGTTGCGCCTCCCCGCCGGAATCGCCACCGCCCTCATTGTCGGTGCCGCCGCCTTCTTTCTTTACGCCAACCTCACAGCCGAATTCGTCCTGCCGGCCGCGTGGCCGGATTTCGCGATCGGCTACCTCCTGGTCTCCGCCGGGGTGAGCCTGGGCTACCTTCTGGCCGCGGGTGTGGTACGCGGCTGTGGCGCCGAAATCTACAATCCCCGCTGGAACTGGAAATCACCGGTCCCCCACTTCAGCCTGGATTTGAGAGACGCACGCATGACAAGGGGCCGGTGCGAGGCGATCGCGGGACTGGCCCGCATGGTCCCTTTGCTCCTGCTCCAGGGCGGGGTCCTGCTGGCGGCGCCCGAATGGACGTTCGTTCTGATGCTGGGCGTCCTGTGGCAAGCCCTCCCACTCCGGGCCTACCCCGTTACCCGCTTTCTCAACGGCATAACCGACCGGGTCCCGCCCGACACCTGCCGACACCTGATCTTCGAGGAAAACCGGCGCGACTGGACGGGATTCAAGGGTCGTTTAAACGCCGAAAACAAACGCTTCATCCTCCTGCTCTCGTTCTACACGGGCGCCTGGATCGCGGGAGCGGTTTTCTTTGCCTTCGTGGTCGTTTTCTCCCTGACCCCCGATCCGGCACCCGAATTCTCCGTCCCGGTTTTCCTGCTCACCACCGCGCTGGCCCTGACCCTGTTCGTGGCCGGACTGGGAATCCGGGCCTGGCTCCGGAACTGGCGGGTCGCCCACAGGCAAAAGCGCGCCAAACGTCTCGCTCAACGCGAAGCGGAAGCGAGGCTCAGCCCCTACTCGGAATCCCATCCGCCGCCGTCGGAAATGCTCTATGAAATGCTCTCCCGGAGCATTGTGTTCGGCGAAATCCAGCCCGAGGACCGAAAGCTCCTTTCCAAGAAGCTGAAGCCCCACTTTTTTCAAAAGGGGGAACTCATCAATACGGACGGCGGCGATGCCGACCGCATGTACCTGATCTTCCGCGGCCGGGTGGAGGTGCTCCGGGAACTCTCGACGGGCCGGGAAATGCCCCTCGCCACGCTCGGTCACAGCGACGTTTTCGGCAAGGTTCCCCTTTGGGAGCGCCCTTCCGAACGCCAGCGCGTGATCCGTTGCCTGACCCCGGTGATCGCCTATTCGCTGACCGGTGAGGCTTTTTCCCAAACCGTGATCACCAAGGAGAGCCACCTCGCCATCCGCAACGCGGTCAAGGTGTCGTTTCTCAGCCGCATCCCCGTTTTCCGCGAGTGGTCCCGGGAACGGCTTCGCAGTTTCGCCCGCATGGGCAGTTTTGTTGCCGCCCCCCAGGGCACCTTCGTGGTTCGCCAGAATCAGCACAACCAGTTCTTTTATATTCTGTACGACGGAATCAGCGAAATGGTCGCCAAGGGCCATCGGAAAACAACCCTTAAAATCGGCGATTTTTTCGGCGAGATCAGCATCCTGCGCAATACCTGGGCCCTGGCCGACGTCCGCGCCCGGGAGGATTCGCGCTTCCTGGTTTTCAGTCGCAACGACCTGATCCAGTTCATTGGCCAATACCCCGATATCGCCCTGACATTTGAGAAGATCGGTTCCCGACGGCTGGGAAAACCCCTCTTTCCGATCGAGGAAAGCACCTGAACCGCCCCCGGGCTTTCACGCCGCTCCCCGCTTCCGGCACCCGGCTCCGAACCGCCGGTACACTCGCCCCGGCCGGTGAGGCATTGCCCGTTACTCCTGAAACCTCTGGGTTCAGTGGGGCCAAACCTGCGTGTGCTGAAGCCAAGCGCTTACCATTTAATAAGGCAATAGGCAAACCCGCTACGCTTGTTTCACTTTATCACTTGTAAGGGAAACCCCTACTTCATGCCTTCCGCTTTATCTGACGCGCGAATGAAGGGGGGCCGGATTGTGGATAAAATGCCGATGGGCTAGGATGCGGGCGTTCCTGACATCGCCGCGAGCCGGCACCGGCAGGAAACCGGGCCGATACCATTAACCATCAAAGAACGTTTCCGAACTCATGCACTCCCAAAACACAAACAGCGCGGCCGCCACGCAGCTCATTCCGCGGAACACCCGCGGGATCAGCCTCGTGGAGGTTATGATGGCCGTGTTCGTCCTCGGCACCGCGGTGGCCGGAACCCTCACGGCACTTCGGGTCGGCTTCAACTCGATCCAACTGGCCCGTGACAACACCATGGCCGCGCAGATCCTCCAGAGCGAAATCGAGAACCTGCGCCTGATGAGCTGGAACGAGCTGCTCACCCTGCCCGAGGATGAAGCGTTCCAGGTCGGCGAACAGTTCGACCCCTCCCTCGCCTCCCGATTTCAAGCCACCCGCCGAATCAACGTCGACCTCCTGCGCCCCGGCATCAAGGAGGTCGAACTCGAGGTCGAATGGACCACGTTGAGCGGCGCCGAACAACAACGCGTCTACCGAACCCTATTTTCACAGGAAGGACTCAATGACTACTACTACGTTATCGCACGCTGAACGCGGGTTGAAATCCAGAAAAGGGTTCACCCTCACCGAACTGATGATCGTCACGACCCTCACGGTCGTTCTCGGCGGGGCCCTTTTCTCGGCCTTCGGTTTTGTCATGCGCAGCAGTTTCGCCATATCGAACTACGCCAGCATGACTTCCGACGGGCGCCGGGGACTCGAGGTTTTTGCCCGGGATGTCCGCGAGGCAAACAATCTGACGGACTTTTCCGAAACGTCGATCACCCTGCTGATCGCTCCGCCCGACGAGAGTCCGTACGAAGTGGTCTACCGGTACAACCCGAACGACAAGGTCTTCGAGCGCTATCATAACGGCGAAACCGCCGTCCTCATGCGCGACGTCCAGGAAGATTTCCATTTCACCGGATTCAACGTCCTGCACGAATCCACCACGAACACCCGCGAAATCAAGCAGGTTCATCTCACCCTCTCCATGGTCCAGCGGGTCATAGACCGCGACACCTCGGAAAAAGTCATCTCGGCGCGCTACATCATGCGCAACAAGGCCGTCGCCCTGTAAAAGCCGCACACCATCTCCCAACCCATCAATCACCCATGAAAACAATCAATAAAGACATGCGCGAGGCACGCGGATCGGTCCTGATCGTGGCGATCATTTTCGCGACCATTGCGGCGCTGATGGTCGGCAGCTACATCCGCCTGGCCGGTACCGAAATGCGGCTGGCCAACCACCAGTTCTACGGCAATGCCAGCCTCAACCTGGCGGAGGCGGGCGTCGAGGAAGCCCTCTACGCCATCAACCTCAGTTCGCTGGTGGACCAGGATTGGGAGAGCACCGCCACGCCCGGCACCCTCCAAAAATACCGCAACAGCATCGACCTCGGTCGCGGCGCCACCGGCAGTTTTCACGTCCGGGTGGAGGGCGCGGACTCGGACGCCCCGCGGATAGTTTCCCAGGGGAATGTCCGATCGGGTTCCAACGGAAGGAGTGTTCGCCAGGTCGAGGTCCTCCTCTACCACCGGTCCCTCTTCGACAACGACCTCATGGCCGACCGGATCACCCTGAACGGAGGAAATATCGAAATCAACAGCTACAGTTCCGAAACCGGCGAAATCCTCGAATCAGCCAAGGTTGCCAGCACGTCCCTGGAGGAGGAGTCCATGGACCTCGGAAACGCCACCATCTACGGCAGCGTGGCCACCCGGGGATGGGAACCGAAAACCCGTCCCAATACGACCATCACCGACGGCTGGACGGATGACTTCAACGCCAACCTGCCCGGGGTCAAGCTCCCGGATTACGACGGGGCCTACCACATTTACGACGGCGGGCCGGCCACTCTGGGCGACGCGGGCGCCACCTATTATTACCGGACTTCGGACATCGACCTGTCGGGCAACGACGACGAAGACAAACTCCGGATCCAGGGCGATGTGGTGCTCGTGGTCGACAACGACATCGACATCCGGGGACAGGCCGGGATCCTCATCGAAGACGGCGCCTCCCTGCGGGTCTACGTCGAAGGCGACGTCTCCATCAGCGGCACCGGGGTCGTCAACGAATCGCAAATCCCCTCGAATTTTCAGCTCTACGGCACCAACCTGGATTCGCAATCGTTCTCTCTCTCGGGCAACGCCGCCTGGTACGGGGCCGTGTACGCGCCCAACGCCTCGGTGACGATGAACGGGGGCGGAAACGTAGGCGCTTTCTACGGCGCGGTGGTTTCGGACAGCATTACCATGAACGGCGGCGCCACCTTCTTCGGCGACACCGATCTCCGCGACCTGGTGGATGAAACCAGTTTCGCCATGGCCAACTGGCGCGAACGCTTCGGCGACGACCGCCACGTGTTCCAGTAATCCCGGCGGTATCGCCCACCCATCCGGGAATCAATCCTCGCTTTGAATTCGGCCTGCCGGGAAACCTTTTCCCGGCAGGCCTTCATGGTCACCGGCGATTCGGGGCGGATAAACGGCAAGCACACCCGACCGATGCGGCCCGGCCGGGTTGTGCTTGTGCCGGGGAACTTCCAGCTGTCTAATGAAAATGAACTATGGCAGCTTGCGTTTTGAATCAGACCGGGGTTCCCCGGTTGCTCCTGGCCGGCACGCTCTTATCCCTTTTCAGTGGCTGTGGCGAGTCTTCTCCGGCGGAGGATGCGGATCGGGAGGAAGCGCGCACCCCGGTTGCCGCGGTGGAACTTGCCCGCCGGGACCTGTCGCGTCATTTGTCCACCTCGGCCACCGTACAACCGAAATCCCGCATTCGCCTGGCGGCGCGCACAACCGGTACGCTCGAAGCGGTTTACGTCGAGGAAGGCGACGAAGTCGCCGCAGGCGACCTCCTGGCCCGGCTCGATACCACCCAGGACGAAGCCGAGTTGGCGCGGGCGCGGGCCCAGGAAAAACAGGCCCGGCAGGAATACCGCCGCACCGATCGACTGAGAGCCAACGAACTGGTCAGTTCGTCCGAATACGAACGTCAGCGCACCAACCTCCGGGTTGCCGAAAGCGAACGGCAGCTTTGGGAAACCCGGGTTGCCTACGGAAAGATGGAAGCGCCGGGAGACACGATTGTGACGGCCCGGTACATCGAACCCGGTGAAGCGGTCGAGGCCGGCGAAACCCTGTTTGAACTGACTTCCATGGACCAACTGGTCCTGCGCCTGGGCGTTTCCGAACTGGACGTCGTACATCTCCAGGAGGGACAGGCCGTTCCGGTTCGCCTCGATGCCCGGCCGGGAGCGGAAATGGATGGCTCCATCCGGCGGATTTTTCCGCAGGCCGACAGGAGCAGCCGACTGATCCCGGTGGAGGTCGCCCTCCCCGGGGATGCTTTTCGCAACGGCGCTCGGCCCGGCTTTCTCGCCCGGGTGCGCATGCCCATCGACGAACGGCCCGACGTTTTGGCCGTCCCCGCTTCGGCCATTGGAGAGGACGACGGGGAACCCTACGTTTTTGTCATCGAAAACGATCGCCTCCATCACCGGACCATCGAGCGCGGCACAACCCGGGGACAATGGACGGAAGTCGAAGCCGGCCTGGACGAAGGAGAGATTGTTTTGGCCACCAATCCGATTGACATGAACGACGGCGACCCCGTGCGCATCGTCGGCTGGCGGGGTTAGGAAGGTTCATGGAGGCGAAGGCACATACAGCGGTCCGCCGCGGACTGGCCAATTACAGCATCAACCACCCGATCGGCACCCTCGCGATCGCTTCCGTGGTCGTGGTGGTCGGCATGTTCTTTATCGACCGGTTGCCGATCGATCTCCTGCCCGATATCGAACGCCCTCAGATCCGGGTGACGGCAAATTACCCCGGCACCGCCCCGGAAATCATGGAGGAACAGGTAACCCGTGTCCTCGAGCAGAATCTCGCCGCAACGGAAAACCTCATCGAAATCGACAGCCGGGCGTCCCAGGGACGGACCAACGTCAACCTTCACTTCGCCCACGGCACCAACATCGACCTGGCCCTGCAGGACGCCGCCCGCCATCTCGAACTCGCGCGCACGCAGCTTCCCCCCGATATCGAATCGCTGCGCCTTTACAAATTCGATCCCGCCCAGGATCCGATCTGGCAAGCTGGATTCCGGTCCGGCATCCGCTCGGAAGTCGAGGTCAGGGACTGGGTGGAAAACCAGCTCACACCGCAGCTGGTTGCCATTCACGGGGTTTCCGGGGTCGAAGCTTCCGGTGGTTTGCAGCGCGAGGTGGAGGTGGTGGTCGACCAGGAAAGGCTGCGCTCGTACGGGCTGGGATTTCAGGACATTGTCCGGACACTCGGCCAGGAAAACGTCGATATCGCCGCGGGCTGGGTGACCTCGGACACCTTCGATGTCATGGCCACCACCGACGGCATGTTCACGTCGGAATCCGAAATCGAAAACGTCCTCCTGACCCTCCCGGGAAACAGCGAGCACCGCATTCGCCTCTCCGAGGTCGCCGAGGTACGGGACGGCTACCGCGACCAGCGACTGCACGTGCGGCTGAACGGTTCGCCCGCCGCCCAGGTATCGGTTTTCAAACTGCCCCAGGCCAACACGGTGGAAGTGGTGGATGCGGTCAACAGCACCCTGGAGCGGCTGGAACGTTCCGGTTTCATCCCCCACGATATCGACTATCGGGCCATTGGCGACCCCGCGTTTTTTATCCGCGGCGCCATCTCCAGCGTGGGAACCGCCGCGATCCTCGGCGGCGTCCTGGCCATGAGCGTGGTCTTTCTCTTTCTCGGAAGCCTCCGCAAGAGTTTTGTCATCGGCCTCTCCCTTCCCATTGCCATCATGGCCACCTTCGCCCTCATGGGGCTCGGTGAACTCACCCTCAACATCATCAGCCTCGGGGGCCTGGCTCTGGGCGTCGGTTTGCTGTTGGACAACGCCATCGTGATGCTCGAAAACATCTACCGGCATCGCGAAAAACTCGAGGAGTCCCCGGAAGCGGCCGCCCACCTCGGCGCGGCGGAAGTCAGCTCGGCGATCATCGCCGGGACCCTGACAAACCTGGCGGCGGTCGTCCCGTTTTTGCTCATTACCGGGATGGCCGCCCTGATCTTCCGCGAGTTGATCCTGACGCTCTCCTTCGCCATTATCGCGACCCTGGCCGCGGCTCTGACCCTGGTTCCCATGCTCGCGGCGCTATTAGGCCACGTACGCTTCGAGAGCGGCATCGGCCGGTCGGCGCCTTTGCAGGCTTTTAATGATTTGATCGAACGCCTGCGCCGGAGCTATCGCCGCTTCCTGCCCAAAGTGCTCCGGTTTCGATGGGGAGTCGTGGTCCTCGCCGCCGCCGCCCTCGTCGCCGGCGGCTACCTTTACACCCAACTGGGGAACGAGTTTCTTCCGGAAGTCGACGACGGCAATGTCAGCGTACGAATGGTGCTGCCTCCGGGGACGCCCCCGGATGAAACCAATGCCGCCGCCCGGCGGATCGAAGAAGCTATCGCCGGCATGGAGGCCGTCGAGTCCATGTTCACCTTCGTCGGGGGGCATCTCGGCGGCGGGGTTGTTAACGAACGCCCCGGAACCTCGAATATTCGCGTCCAACTGACCCCCGCCGCCGACCGGCCCGGGATGCCCGCCGGCCGATGGGTCACCGAGGCCCAGGACCGTCTCGACACACTGGATCTTCCCGGCGCCCGAATCAGCGTGCGCCCGCCCGGTATCCCCGGACTCTATTTCGGCGGCGGCGCGGACCTTTCCATCAGCATCATCGGCGAGGACCTCCGCACCCTGCACGACCTCGGCGGCGAAGTGATTGCGCGTATCCAGGAAATCGATGGCCTCGAAGGCGTGGAGATCGGCCGTGAGGACCGCAGTCCGATCCTCCGCGTGCAGGTCGATCGCGACCGGGCGGCCGATCTTGGGCTGCGCGTATCCGAGGTCGGACAGGCGATTCGCGACGCGGTGGACGGGGCCGTCCCCACGCAATACCGCACGGCCAACCGCCAATACGACATTCGCGTGCGGCTTCCCCGGG
>PXDC01000190.1 GCA_003565135.1 Verrucomicrobiota bacterium | reverse complement strand
GTAAAAATACACGCAATCGTTCGTCAAGCAATTGGATACGGTTCCGCAGAAGGGACCGGAACGGGGTCAGGACTTCTATTCCTCTATTCTTTTCTCCCGGTTTCCTCACTTCGGTAAGGGCAATTAGCGATCTTCGTGGCGAATGGCGACAAGGGGTTCGCGGACGTCTTCAAGTGGAGAGACGGCAAGGGGGCGATATCGGCCAAAAACAACACCATCGTAGCGAGCGGGTTTACCCCGCGATCCCGCGATTCATGATTGGTAACGGATCTCCTGGGGTAAACCCAGTCGCTACATCCCGTCCTCCTGCCCCCTGTATCCTGTCCCCTGTCCCCTGATTTCCGCCCCCTCGTCCCCCTCGCCGGCTCGCGGGACCCGGGGTAAACCCGGTCGCTACGATACTTCCGCATTTTTCCCGAGCAGGCTTCGCCCCGTCACTTCTACCTGCGGAAATGACCGGAACCGGCTCGAAATCAAAGTGTTGGGTCATGGGTCACCGGGGTGCCCTCCCAAAAATCCTAGTCAGGTCCAGTCGGCCCGTCGGGGCAAGCCTAACTCCAAAAAAGTATAAGAATTTTCGCGAAAAGGCACCCCTCGCCCATCGCATGACAGGAACGGTGCGGGAATTGTCCGGGCGTCCGGACAAATCCAACCTAACATACTGGATTTAAAAAACTTAAAATACGATTGGCACTCGGTTAAGCCCTCCATCGGGATCGATATCGGTATCGATATCGGTATCGAAAATTCGCTAACACAATTTCTATCAATTATTTCGATAGCGATCCCGATTTCGATTTCGATATTGAATAGAAAGATCCTTAACCGAGTAGCATTCGGTTTAGAGGCCTGTTGCGATGGCGAACCGGGAAAATTTTTAAGGAAGAACAGCAATGGCTGAAGGTTTAGATGAAATGGTACGTGAGACGCTGATGGAATTCGGGGCAAACGAAGGTGTCGACGGCTTGGAGGCACCGACTCCGGAGACACCGCTTTATGGCGAAAAGGGCCTTCTGGACAGTCTGGCGCTCGTCAGTCTGATCGCGGATTTGGAAAGCAAAATCGAGGAGTGTATGGGAATTCAGGTCACTCTCGCGGACGAACGCGCGATGAGTCGAAAGCGCTCCCCTTTTCGCACGGTGGGTTCATTGGTCGATTTCGTGAGGGAGGTTGTGGAAAACACCCGGCAATCGTGAAAACGGCTCTCATAACAGGGACCCGCAAGGGAATTGGCAAAGCCATGGCCGAGTATTACCTCGAGCGCGGTTGGTACGTGGCGGGTTGCAGCCGTGGAGAAGGCACCGTACAACACGGCAATTACCGGCACTTTTGCCTCAATGTCGTCGAGGAAGACGCGGTGGTGGGAATGGTAAGATCGGTGACAGCCGAGCGGGGCGGAATTGACGCACTTATCAACAATGCCGGTATCGCTTCGATGAATCACCTGCTTTTGACCCCCTACGCGACTGCCAGGGATGTGTTCGGAACCAATTTCTTCGGGACATTTCTCTTCTGCCGGGAAGTGGCCAAGGCGATGAGGAAAAACAAAACCGGACGCATCGTCAATTTTTCCACCGTGGCGACTCCGTTGCGCCTGGAGGGGGAGGCGATGTACGCTGCGAGCAAGGCGGCGGTGGAAAATCTGACCCGGATTCTGGCCCGTGAGCTGGGAGGGTGGGGCATCACGGTCAATGCGGTCGGACCGACCCCTGTGGATACCGACCTGATCCGGGGCGTTCCCGCGGAAAAAATGGAGGCCCTGCGGGAGCGCCAGGCAATCCGTCGCCTGGGAACGGTGGACGATGTATTGAACGTCGTGGATTTTTTCCTGGATGAAAAAAGCGATTTTATCACCGGACAGGTTGTTTACCTGGGGGGAGTGGGGTGAGGGGCGAAATTTCAGTTGCGAAGGATCGTGGATTGATCGGCAACCTATACCCGACCCGTTTCCCGACAATGGCCGGCGAAGCCGTCTGCTTAGATCGTGTGATCGTCGACGTTCTCGCCGTCGAACTTGAGTCCAAGGGCGGCAATGTCTTCCATTAACCGGGTAAAGCCGGGGTCGGTCCAGATTTCCTGGAATGGCCGGTTGCTGGATATCCGGATGAAGTATTGCTCCTGCCGCTGGTTGAGGCCGAAATTCATCATGTCCTGAAGTGGCGCGAGGATTTGATGCTGATCCTGCTGCTCATAGCCGTACACGCGGTCGCCCACCAGATGCCAGAATAGGACGTGCCGGACTGTGTCGCGGATTTCGTAAACGCCGAATTCACCGGGTTTGAGGCTGACCTCGCGAACTTCCTTGCGGACATCGGACTCGCGCTCCGTGCAGGCCCAGCCGTTCTGGACCCAGCAGGTATCCGGGGTGTGGACGCCGACCATGCGCACGGCGGTTTTACCGGGTTCCCAGTACGCGATGTAGACCCCGACTTCCATGTCCCCGCTGCGATAGATTCGCGAGAAATAGTCGTCGAAATTCAGTCTGCGTTCGACCGTATTCCGGACTTCCTCCGTTTCTCCGAGAGGCAGTTGCATCGAACTCCACCCGGGAAGATCGTGGGAAATGAGCTCATCCAACGGCTTGGTTTTGTTTATCTCGCTGTTAACGAGAAGGGGGTAGGCCTGGATGGCGACCGCGACTAGGAAAATGGCGCCGACGATAATAAAAACCGGATTTTTCATGGTGGAATGGGTGAATAGTATGGAAAATAGGGGAGATGACAAGGGGGGACTGGTTTTTATGGCCGCAGTGAACGGAAAACGGGGCGTCGAATCGTTGGGAAACAGACTCCGGGGCCGGACGGCCGGCGGGGGACGGAATCAACGGTAGGGTTTTTATGCGGGATATTTTTCCGGAACCGGTACGAATCCTTTCCGATGTCCATTGGGGGCACTCGGTGAGCCTGGTGCGCCGGCCGTGGCAACTGGCTCCGTTGATCGACGGCGCCGGCACCATTGTTTTTAACGGGGACACGATCGAGGAGCGGGGCCGGGGCGAGGAGGCCCGGCGTGCCGACGAGGTGGCGGTTCTGGAGGATCTCTGCCGGCAATCGGGCGCGAAAGCGGTTTTTATCAGCGGCAACCACGATCCGGGGGTGACGGGGACCGGTATGCTGGAGCTTGCCGGCGGACGGGTGCTGGTCACTCACGGGGACGTGCTTTTCCCCGAGATAGCCTTCTGGATGCGGCATCGGCCCGACCTGCTTTCCCGGTGCGAGCGTTTGTTCCGCAACAAATCCGGGAGAGCGTCGGAATCGCTGGAAGCGGTGATTTCATCCGTTCG
>PXDC01000381.1 GCA_003565135.1 Verrucomicrobiota bacterium | reverse complement strand
GTTGCTGAGGGAACTTGAGTTTTTGCGCCCGATGCGGCTGTCGCTCCTCACGCAGCATCGAACGCACGGCCCCTACGGCCTGGCGGGCGGCCGGCCGGGAACTCCGGGCCGCCAAAGGCTGTTGCGGAAAAGCGGGAGCGACGAGGAACTTTCCTTCCTGGCCAAGGTGTCGGCCGAAACCGGAGATCGATTGGTGCTGGAAACCCCCGGGGGCGGCGGGTATGGTGTTCCTTCGAAGGAGGAGTCCCCGGATGGAAGAGAAAACGGATTCGTTGCAGGACGCTCGGGAGGAGATGGTCGAAAGGCAGATCGCAGCCAGGGGCGTGACGGATGAACGCGTCCTGGAGGCGATGCGTACGGTTCCCCGGGAGAAATTCGTTCCCAGGGGCGAGCGGGGGAGGGCTTACCTGGACGGACCGTTGCCCATCGGGTCGGGGCAGACGATTTCGCAACCCTATGTGGTGGCGTTTATGACGGAGAAACTCGGTTTGAAGGGAGACGAGACCGTGCTGGAAGTCGGTTCGGGGTGCGGTTACCAGACGGCGATCCTGGCCCGTCTGTGCCGCCGGGTTTTTGCCATTGAGTATTTCGAGGAACTGGCGGAGCGGGCGAGGGCGATCTGGCGCGAACTGGGAATTGAAAACGTCACCTCGCGCGTGGGCGACGGGTGTCCGGGCTGGCCGGAGGAAGCGCCATTCGACGCCATCCTGGCCGCGGCGGCGGCGCCTTCCGTGCCGTCCGGCTGGATCGGCCAGTTAAAGGAGGGCGGCCGAATGATCCTGCCGGTGGGGACGAAGTCGCAGTCTCTGATCCTGGTGGAGAAAGGCCCCGGAGGCATTCGTCAAACCGACCTCATGGGCGTGCGGTTCGTGCCGTTGCTGGAGGCGAGCGAATCATGATTTACCGGGTTTTGGCGGAAGCGGTGCTGCTGGTGCATTTTCTCTTCATCTTGTTTGTCATCTTCGGCGGCCTGCTGGTTTTTCGTTGGAGCAAAGCCGCCTGGATTCACCTCCCGTGTCTGATCTGGGGAGCGGCCATCATTATGGCGGGGTGGATCTGTCCTCTCACGCCGCTGGAAAATCACCTGCGGCGGGCGGCGGGGGAGGAAGGGTATGACGCCGGCTTCATCGAGCACTACCTCCTTGCGGTGGTTTATCCCGGGGGGTTGACGCCTGCCGTGCAGATCGTGCTGGGATTGTTGCTGCTGGGATTCAATGGGCTGGTTTACGCGCTTTGGGTCAGGCGCATCCGGCGGAAAGACAAACGGACTCCCCTCGAGTGATGGAAACCGCGATGTTGATTCTGGTGAGCCTGATTTTCGCCGCCGGCGTGGCGGGCTGTTTCCTGCCCGTCGTCCCCGGCAACCTGGTCGTCCTGGGTGGAATCTTGCTGCATAAGTTCGTTCTTGTGGACGCTTCGGTATCCTGGACCTTCATCGGCTTCGCCACGCTTGTCACGGGGGTTGTGATGGTGCTGGACCCCTTGTGTTCGTGGTGGGGCGCCCGCCGTTTCGGGGCGAGCTGGCAGGGAGCCCTGGGGGCTCTGGCCGGGGCGGCGGCCGGACTGGCGTTTTTCGGGTTCCCCGGCATGATCGTTGGGCCGATCCTCGGCGCGGTGGGGGTCGAACTCGTCATGAAACGCAACCTGCGAAGCGCCCGCCGGGCCGGGGTGGGGACCGTCGTGGGCGGCGTGGTGGCGTTTGCGTTGAAGGTCGGGGCCGCCATGGCGGTGGCCGGCGGCTTCTTCTGGGCGCTGCCCGGATGACCCGAGCGGGCGGATTTGCCTTTACCATTCCAGGAAGTCGGGTAGGTTGGAAAGTATGAAATCCGATGACGATAAAGTCTTCTCAACCTTGAGGCTTGGAGACTACGCCCCCGATTTTTCGCTTCCGGCCACGGACGGCAAAACTTACCGCCTGGCGGATTTCGACGAGAGTCCGGTGCTGGTGGTTTTCTTCACCTGCAACCATTGTCCCTACGTGATCAATTCCGACGAATTCACCCGCAAGACCGCGGATACGTTCGCTCCCAAGGGGGTTAAGTTCGTCGGCATAAACTCCAACAGCGAAAACACCTACGCCGAGGATTCCTTCGAGCACATGGTCGAGCGGATGAAACAGCACAATTTCCCTTGGGTGTACTTGCACGACAAATCACAGGAAGTGGCCTGGGAGTACGGCGCCCTGCGGACACCGCATTTCTTTGTCTTCGATGAAGAACGGAAGCTCATCTACACCGGCCGGGGGATCGACAGCCCGCGCGAACCGGCCAAGATGACGGTGAACGACCTGGAAAACGCCCTGACCGCCCACCTGGAGGGCAAACCCGTCCCCCGTCCCATCACCAACCCGATCGGGTGCAACGTCAAGTGGGAGGGCAAAGACGCGCACTGGATGCCGGCCGACGCCTGCGACCTTGTCTGAGCGTTCCGGACTTCTATGAAAATATTGCCGTCACTTCGTTCGTTTCGCCAGGGTTGGCGTCGCGGTTTGGTCTGGACGGTTTTGCCGCTTCTTTTCCTGTCGGCTTGTCACATCGTTCCCGATACGGGACGGCGCAGTCTGTCGCTGATTCCCCTGCGCGAGGAAATCGCCCTGGGGGCCAGTTCTTTCGAGGAGATCAAAGAGAAGGAAACGATTTCGACCGACCGGGAAAAGCGTGAAATGGTCGAGCGCGTCGGACGGCGAATCGCCGCAGTGGCCGAGCGGGACATGCCGGGTTTGGACTGGGAATTCGTCCTGTTCGAAGACGATGCGGTCAATGCCTTCGCATTGCCGGGCGGCAAAGTGGGGGTGTACACCGGCCTGTTCCGCGTGGCGCGGACCGAGGACGAGCTGGCTGTGGTGATGGGGCACGAAGTGGCGCATGTCACCGCCCGTCACGGCAACGAACGCATGTCCCAGTACCTGCTGGTGTCGGCGGGCGGAATCGCCCTGGATACCGCCCTTCGCCGGCAGGAAGCGGAGACCCGCCAGATGGCCCTTATGGCCTACGGCGCCGGGGCGACATTCGGGTATATTCTTCCTTTTTCCCGCAGCGCAGAGTCCGAGGCGGACGAACTGGGCTTGTATTACTCCGCACGGGCCGGTTACGATCCGCGGGAGGCTCCCCGATTCTGGGAGCGCATGGCCGAATTGTCACAGGGCGGGAGCCCGCCGGAGTGGCTCTCCACCCACCCATCCCACGGCACCCGGGTCCGGGACCTGGAACGTATTATGCCACAGGCGATGCGCTATTACGAAGAAGCCCGGGGGCAGAGGTAGGGGGGTGGTTGTTCGTTGTCACTCATCCGGCAAGGC
>PXDC01000162.1 GCA_003565135.1 Verrucomicrobiota bacterium | reverse complement strand
GAACCCGAATCCCTCCATCATAAAGATCGCGCTTTCCGCCTCTGAAAGGTGCATTGGAGTTGTGCATACTGTAATGATAACCACCTTCAGAATAAGATCCGTTATCGCTGGAAAAGATCACTAGCGTATTTTCTTCAATCCCCAACTCGCGAAGTTTCTGAAGAACCCTTCTGACTGTATGGTCAACATAGGTGATCATGGCCGCATAAGTTGCTAAGGGATAATCCTGATGGCGATAGCCTCCAGTGCGATGGGGAATTTCTTCAAACTGGCCAATGAATGGCTGCCTAAACTCCTCAGGTACTGACAGATCTGCGTGGGGTTGCTGGATGGCCAGATGCAAAAAGAATGGTTGGTCTGTAGTTCCTTGCTGATCAAGGTAGCTGAGTGCATCATCCAGAAACAGATCGCCGCTGTATATTTCGCCGGTACGACCATTATTTGCCGGATAGATGATCTTTTCTCCATTTCTGGTTAATTGTTCCGGGTAAAATCTATGTGCAGCGGCATGTGCCAGAAAGCCAAAAAAATGATCGAAGCCCTTATCGTTGGGCAGCGTGGCATTGTCAGAATTGCATGCAACTCCCGATTTCCCGATCATTGCAGTATGATAGCCAGCATTCTGCAGCCTGGAAGCAATGGTAATGTCTAATGGATCGGGACGAAATTCAATCATTCCATTACCACGCTGATACACATGTCCGGTATGTTGCCCTGTTAACAGCGCTGCACGCGATGGAGCACAAACAGTGCTGCCGGCGTAATGGTCCGACAGAAACATTCCTTCAGTCACCATACGGTCAAGTGCCGGAGTTCTGAAATTATTCTGTCCATTAATGCTAAGGTCGTTATAACCCATATCGTCGGCCAGTATGAAAATAATATTGGGTTTAGTGCCTCTAATGTCATCAATATCTGTTTTTGTACTTTCAGGACCTGCCACAGATTGGATTCCGGTAAATCCTATAAGGGAGATACCTGTAGCAACAGTGATAAAGCCTTTGTGTACTTTAAAAAATTTATTAACCTGCATAATCCTTAAATTTATTGTTATTATTCTTCTTAAAAATCCAAATTGAAATTTTTGAACCGGGATTCACCTGGTTTTGGAACAAAGGCTACTCAATCGTGGCCAATTTGGTTTAACTCCACCCTTGAAAACTTTGTATCCTTTATCCTTCTGGCATAAATGCCATTTTATTTACCTGTTTTCTAGCTACTTGAACACACCTCGCCTCGCTATTGAAATCATATGCATAAACATCATTAACAGCACCCAGCTCATGACTCCATCCACCAAATGTCCACCATCTGTCCTTGAAAAAGACAGAACCATCTCCGTCAGTTATTTCAATAGGATAGGGTGCTTTTATATTATGCTTCCATTCGTATGTGTTCACAATAATTGCTTCTTTAACCTGTCGATCATTACATCCCTGCAACCCTAAAATCATACTCAGCAGTAACATTATAATCACATGTACAATTGACTTCGGGAATGTAGGGATCATTTGTTTTATTAAAAGCTTCATAAATTTAAATTTCATTGTTCAGTATATGGCTTAGGTATGGTATTGGTTCTTTCAGCCCATTTTTGCCACTTTTCTGCCATTTCTTTAACCTTCCCGGGGTATTGATCCGCCAAATCCCTGGTTTCGGTCCGGTCCTCCTCCATATCATATAAAGCCCATTCTTCCAATGGTATTTCATTTATTCTTATGAACCTCCAGTTTCGGGGTTTCGTTCTGGAAACCAATTTCCACTTCCCCAGCCTGATAGCCCGGTTACCTCCATGTTCAAAGTATATAGCATCCCTTTCAATGGCTTCATCTTTGGTAAATACGTTTAAAAGGCTTTTCCCTTCCATTGGAAATATTTGTTGGTCATTATATCTTTCCGGATAGTTGGCACAGGATATCTCTACCAAGGTAGCCATTATATCCATCACATGTCCCTTTTGATGACGAATTTCGCCATGATCCTTGATTTTATCAGGCCAATGAACGATCAGAGGAGTGGCGATTCCTCCCTCATGCACCCACTGTTTGTACTGTCTGAAAGGTGTATTTGAAACATTTGCCCAGGCTGGCCCATAAGTGTGAAACGTTTGATCACAGCCGGCCATCACCTTTTTACTATTGACTACCACAGGAAATCCGGCGCGGTTTTGCCGGGGTGCCATTAGGGTTTGTAATTCATCCGGGCTCATGGGGTCATATACGGGAGATGTGGTTAGTGTGTCATATTGATTATTATTTGAAAAATGTGCGAGTGTTTCAGCAGCGGCACCGTTATCGTGCAAATAAAGGATGATCGTGTTTTCCAGTATTTTATTACGTTTCAGTTCATCAACTATTTTCCCAATGCCCTTATCCATCCTTGTGATCATGGCCGCATACACTTCCATGTTGCGGGCATGCCATAACTTATTACTCGTTGTATCCCATTTTGCCACCTGCTCAGATAGTTGCCAGTCTTTATCTATTAATCCCAGTTCTTTCAGCTTTTGATACCTTTTTTCCCGGATGGCAGCATAGCCATTATCATATTTCCCTTTATGAAGGTTAATCTCATCTTCAGGCGCATGCATAGGCCAATGGGGAGCTGTATATGATACATACAAAAAAAACGGTTTATCGGCAGATTCCTGCTGATGTTCTTCGATATATTTCACCGCATTATCGCTGATGGCATCAGTATAGTACCAGGGTTCTGCCGGATCATACCCGGGATCATTTTCAGGTGTAATAAAGGTGTTGCCCCGTGTGAGTGTCCAGGGATCCCAAAAGCTTCCGGCACCGGTGATGGTGCCATAAAATTTGTCGAATCCCCGCTGAAGAGGCCAGTTATACTTGAGTGAATCAATGTCCTCCAGATTACGGGCCACATGCCATTTTCCCGCAATATAGGATTGATATCCAGCAGATTTTAAAACCTCCGAAATGGTTACACACTGTTTACTTATCTCTCCCTGGTATCCTGGCTTTCCCTGGTCCCCTGTCATAAATCCCATTCCGGTTTGTGAGGGATATAATCCGGTTAACAAGGATGCCCGGGTCGGACAACAGCGTGCTATATTGTAAAATTGGGAGAAACGGATGCCATCGGCAGCCAGTCTGTCCAGCACCGGAGTTTCTATTTCGCTCCCATAACAACCAATATCGGAATAACCCATATCATCAGACATGATCAATATGATATTGGGACGCTCCTTTTTGAATTCCCTGTCCTTGCATGAAGCAAGGGAAAAAACAAACATGGGAATGGTGATGTAAAAAAAACAGATTTGATGCTTCTGGAAG
>PXDC01000051.1 GCA_003565135.1 Verrucomicrobiota bacterium | reverse complement strand
GTCCCGGCTGGCCTCCTTTTCCTGGCGGTCCTACGACCTCGGCCAGGGCATGTGCCAGCCGCCGGACGACGGCGACCTGGCCGAGTGGACCCAAAACCTGGGCGGCGGGATCGTCTTCTGCGGCAACCGGCCTCCCCACGCCAAAGCCGCCGCCGGCCGACGCCTGCTCCGCGCCCAAATCAAAACGCTGACGGACCGAACCGGCTTCCTCACCTGGGGCGCCATCGAAGAAGGCCGCAATCTCGTGCTCGGAGAAGGGTGGCGGGCCGAGCGGAGTGCGGAACACCAACTTGTCTTCGCCGCGCTTCCGGACGGACAAACGGTGGCCGGCCTCCAGTTCTGCCGCAACGACGAACGGCGTTCCTATGCCGCCGAAGTCAAAGGGCTTCGCCTCAACCTGCCCAACGACCTCTTCAACGGTTTTTCCCGGCGTCTCCGTCTGCCCGGAGGCGAGCGGATCCTGCAAAGTCCGCCCGGTGCCGACGACGTCATCACCCTCGATACCGACCGCGTTCTGGTGGAGGACCGGGTCGGTGTCGCCGGTCTCTACGGCGCCGACAGCCTGGCGGTCCACCGGTCGTCCGTCCGGCGGGGCGGGGCCTTCCGCTCCCTTTTTGTGGACGAGCTTTGCTTCGGGTGCGACGTGGGCACCCGTTCCCTGGATCCGGGCGAGGTCGTCCTCGACACCGGCTGGCTCGTTCGCTCGCAGCGCACCCCGCTCGACCCCGAATCGTTCTTCGCCGAAACCGCGGGAAAACGCCTGCCGCTTCCAGGCTTGGTCCGCGGGGTCCGGATCTCCGGCGCTGACGGCGCCGGCTACATCCTGCTGGCGAACTTCGGTTCCGAACCGGTCGCCCTGCCGGCCGAAACCCTCGGCGAAGCCGTCCCGGACGGCGCGGTCGACCTGGTCACAGGCGCGGCATGGCCGTCCGCCGGAACGGCGGACATCCCGGCCGGGGAAGGCCGGCTGCTGTGCGGCCGTCCGGGAACGTAACCGCCGCACCCCGGCGGCATCCGCAATCAAGGTTCGCGCCGCGATGAAGCCTCCCCGACCGCCTCACCCAGCCGGTCGCCCATGCGGGCATAGGTTTCATAACCTTCTTTGCTGTGCCGCACCAGATCCTCGTCAAACCGGATCCGGCCCCGTTCAAACAGGAGAATGACGCAGGAACCGCCGAAGCGAAAAAAACCCTTTTCCCGCCCTTTGGCCACGTCCTGGTGAGTCGGATACGTCTGCACCACACTACCGACACAGGTGGCCCCGATCTCCAGGTACAGCACGGTCCCGAAGCGGGGCGATTCCAGCCGGGTGAGAAAACGCCGGTTTTGCCAAAGGATCGAAAGCCGCCGGCGCAGAGCCAGCGGATTGACCGAACAAAGGTGCCCGGGAATCTCCGCGGCCGCTCCGGGACGCCCGGCACAGGGAAAGTGAAAGCGGTGATAATCGACCGGGCAGAGACGGGATAGGGTCATACTCCCGTTCCCGTAACGCTCGGCCAGGCCGCCGTCCCCCAAAAGTTCCGGAGGCGAAAAACGTTGTCCCTTCGCGTACACCCCGTCCGTGTCGGAGATATCCGGAAACACCAGGTGGCGCCCGTCGGCCGGAAACACCGCCACCCCCTCCCCCGGCCCGACCGGGCGCGCTTCGGGTTTGAGTTTTCGGGCAAAAAAAGCGTTGAAATCCGAAAACGAATCCGCCGGTTCGAGGAACTCGTTTTCGTCGATCCCGTAATCCCGGATAAACGGACGGATCCTCCGGCGACTCGCCGGCCGGCTCATGCGCCAGCCGTAAAAACGGGAGAAAACGGCGCGGCGGACCACCGCGGCGAGCAGGAAACGCCCGGCAACGGTTTCATAGGTCCAGCGCAACCAGCGCTCGCCGTAAACCTTTTCCTTCCCGGGTCGACCGCGGTAACGGTCCATAACCACAATGTCATCGCTCTTTTCCATATGCCGGCGTTCGGTTCCAAGACGAAGAACGCGCCGGCCCGGGGTCAAGCTAATGTGAGCCGTTCCGGCCGTGGGGAAACCCTCCCCTACCCTTGCGCCCGCATCCCCCGCAAAAGCCAACTCCGCCTCGACGCCTCAATCGGTTTTGCTAAATAAAAGATGTCTTTGGCCATTTCTTCGCCGAAATCATTCCATTATACTGTCATTCGTGAAACGTCCCCTATGAAAAAACGCCACTCGGCCAGCATGGGCAACGCCCCTCAAATCAGTCCGGGCAGCATGGCTTCCGGGCATCCTCCCGGCCGGTCATGCGGCTTTACCCTGATCGAACTGCTGACCGTCATCGCCATCATCGGGATTCTCGCCGCCATTCTGATCCCGGTACTCGGCTCGGTGCGCGAAGCGGCCCGCCAGAGCGTCTGCCAAAGCAACGTCCGCCAGTGGCATCACGCCTGGCTTCTCTACGCCCATGACAACGAAGGGCGCATACCGCCGGCCCAGTACTACGAGCCGGGAACGCCCGGGTCGGTCACCTGGGTCATTTCGCTCGGCATCTACCAGGGGTATGATTTCCGCGGCATGGGAGGAAATTCCTACTGGCTCGATGGACGCGACGACACCACGGGGACCTGTCCTTCCGATACCTTCGCCCACGGGTACGGCACCACCTATATCAGCTACGCCTACAATACCGCGCTTGCCGGAGTCCAGTGGAACGACGGCGCCAACCGGCCCGGATTCACCCCGATTGACCGGATCGCCCCCAACACCATCGTCTTCGGCGACGGCAATGCCAGCTGGAACTTTATTCCCGGCAGCGATCACCGGAAACTCAACTACCGGCATGCGGGCAAGGGCGTGGCCGTCCTGGCCGGCGGCGCCGTCTACGTCGCCCGACAGGCCGCCGAGGAGGAACCGCGCGAGGAAATGTGGTATCCCTGACCTGACCCGTCGTAACCCGCGCGCCCGCCTTTCCCAAACGATTACCGGCAAAACAATCATTCATTTGCACCATCATCACCAACCGTCACGAACGTCATGAAAAAGCTCACACCCATCGGACTTGTATGCCTTCTCCTCACCGCCTTCGCGCCGGCCGGCTTTGGCGTCTGGATGCTGGCCGACGCGCCACTGTGGACACTATCGCCGGGCGAACGCTCTTATATCACCGAGGGCTACAACGAACGCGGTCTGGCCTACAACCCGGTCAACGGTAACGTTTACCTGACGCACAGTCCCGACGCCGGCACCGCCGTGGTCGCCATCCTCGACGGCGAAACCGGCGATCACCTGGGGGAACTCTCGGTCGAGGGCATCGAAGGAGGCCTCCGGCCCCTGCGCATGATCGCGGTCTCGGGCG
>PXDC01000024.1 GCA_003565135.1 Verrucomicrobiota bacterium | reverse complement strand
GTGGCATTGGTGCGGCAGGGGCGGGAAAGGGAAGGCCTGTCGCTGCTGGATGAAGCCTGGACGGGGGCGGTTTCCGGCGAAGCCCGGCGCCTGGAAACGACGGTGTTTACGGCTTGCGACTTCATGACCTCGTGCGCCCACTGCGCCGCTTTCGAGCGTGCCGTCGATTGCATTCGCGGGGCGGAACGGTTTTCGCGCCGTTACGGATGCCCGTTTCTGTATTCCGAATGCCGGCTGGTTTATTGCGAGGTCCTCCTGGCCACGGGGGATTGGACGCGGGCGGAAAAGGAGTTCCGCCACGCGATCGAATTGACGCGCGATTCCGTCCCCGTGTATCACGCCTGGGCGCTGGCCGGGCTGGCGGACCTGCGGCTTTCCCAGGGAGGGATCGAGGAAGCCGAAAGGCTGGTGCGCGGCTACGAGGACTACCCGAGGACGGTGCCGGTCATGGTCCGGATGCACCTCTTGCGCGGTGCGCCGGGGGCCGCGGCTCTCGTCGCCCGGCGACGGCTGGACGTTACCGGCGACCGGCAACTCGAAAGCGCCCGGCTCCTCGAGTTGCTCGGTGAAGCGGAAGCCGGGCAGAGCTGCTTCGACGAGGTGGCCCGGCGCGGGCGCCACCTGATGGACCTCGGCACCGAGCGCGAATGCCGGGTGATGCGAGCCCGCGGGGAGCGGCTGCTGGGACGGGCCTGTTCCGGGTCCGATTCCGCGGCGGCGCGGCGTCACCTCGATGCGGCCCTGGCGGTGTTCGTCGAGTGCAACCTGCCCTATGAAGCGGCGCGGACCCGGATTCTCCTCGCCGAAATGCTCTCCCCGGTCGAGCCGGAACTGGCTGCCGACGAAGCGCGCGCCGCCCTGGAAATCCTCGATGGCCTGGGTGCCACTCGCGAAGCCGACACGGCGGCCGGGCTCCTGCGGCGGCTGGGAGTTCGTTCCGGCCGGGCGGCCCCCAAAGGGCTCCAACCCCTTACGCGGCGCGAGCGCGAGGTGTTTGCTCTGCTCGGGGAGGGGCTGTCCAACCCCGAAATCGCGCGGCGCCTCTTTATCAGCCCCAAAACGGCGGAGCACCACGTTTGCAGCATTCTCGGCAAGGGCGGTTTTAAATGCCGGGCCGAGGCCGCCGCCGCGTCCGTCCGGCAGTTTTCGGCAAAAACGGTCGAAAAATAGGGGAAATCCCCGATGTTTCGCGGCGCGGTATGACGTAGGATTCGGGTCGTTCAGATAACCCTTACACTCAGCAGCGGGTCATGCGTTTCCGGTTGTCGCCGCTTCGGGCCGACCGGAAGCGCATGCCGCTTGAATTCTCTGAGCGCGAGTGACGTAAACGACAAAGAGTCAGGAGGCAGCTATGAAAGGGATACAAAACGCGAAGCTTCGTTTGGCGGACAACACGCAGCGACCGATGACGCGACTACCGCTTGGCCGGCCGGGGCGGGATCGACGGCCTTCGGCACGAATCGTTCCGGTTTTGCTCGCTTCGGCCGTATTGCTGGGCGTTTCCGGTTGTGCTCACAACAACGACGAGGCGGATCACGGGCAGGCCCAGGGCATGACCCATGAGCACGAGCACGGGGTGGTGAACTTTCCGGTTTCGTGCAATGCGGAGGCCCGGGAGGAAATCGAAACCGGCCTCGCCCACCTGCACCACATGATGTACGAACAGGCCCGGCCCCACTTCGAGGCGGTGGCAGCGGCTGATCCCGAGTGCGCCATGGCGCATTGGGGGATTGCCATGACCAGCTTTCAGCCGCTCTGGCACCCCGTCACCGAAGAAGGATTGGAGCGGGGAAAGGCCGCGGTCGCCAGGGCGCGCGAACTCGGGGCGGCGACCGAGCGCGAGGAGCGGTACATTGCCGCGGTGGAAGCGTTTTTTACCGATCCGGAACCGCCGCGCGAAAGCCGTTCGGGCGATCATGAGGCCCGGGTTGAGGCCTGGAAAGCCGCCCAGCGCGACCTCCACGAAGCCTTCCCGGACGACGTGGACGCCGCCGCCTTTTACGCCCTGTCGGAGGTCTGTTACGCCATGACCCAGTTCTCCCCCCACCGGGAACGCGACTATACCCGCGAGCGCCGGGCGGGGGCCTTGATCGAGGAGTACTTCGACGACCACCCGGAACACCCCGGGCTTTTCCACTACCTCATTCACGCCTACGACAGTCCGGCCCTCGCCGAAAAAGCGCTCGACGCCGCGCGCGGGTACGATCAACTGGCACCCGATACCGTCCACGCCCTCCACATGCCGAGCCACATTTTTGTCCGGCTCGGCTACTGGGAGGAAACGGCCGAGTGGAACGAGCGGTCGGCGGCGGCGGCTCTGCGCGAATGGGAGGACGACTTTCACGCCAGCGCCCACTACGTCCATGCCCTCGATTACATGATGTACGCCTACCTCCAGATGGGCGATGAAGCGAAAGCGCGGGAGACCCTGCGAAAAGTCCGGGAGGTCGACGAAATGTGGGACGCCGCCTTTGCTGCCTACAACATCGCCGCACCCCAGGCGCGGTACTACCTCGAACGGGGAGATTGGGATGGCGCGGCGGCCCTGGAGCCGCGAACACCCGATGTGATCGACTGGGACGCGTTTCCGCCGGGTGAAGCGCTGTTTTATTACGCGCGCGGCCTGGGAGCCGCCCGGACCGGCGATCTGGATCAGGCCGACGGGGACCGAGAAACGATTGCGGAACTTGTGGCGGCCTTGCGGGAAGCCGACGACGCTTACTGGGCCTACATGACCGAGGCCCTCGGCAAGGCGGTCGAGGCCTGGATTCTCTACGAGCGCGGGGAGATCGATGACGCGCTCGCGCTGATGAGTGACGCCGCCGATCTCGAGGACTCCATGGACAAGCACCCCACCAGCCCGGGCGAGGTGTTGCCGGTCCGTGAACTCTACGGGGAGCTCCTCCTTATGGAGGGCCACTTCTCCGAAGCGCGGGAGGCGTTCGAAGCCTCACTCGAGCGTACCCCCGACCGCCGCAACGCTCTCGACGGTGTCGAACGTGCCCGCGCCGAACTCGCGGGGCGGTGACGGGTTAATCTCGATGAGAACGCGGCGGCCGAAATGTTTCCTGTCCGCACGTCCGCGGGGCGGTAGGCTACGACCGCGCAAAAAGACGCGAAGCCGCCAATGGGCTCACACTTGTACCGACACGGGAACATCCATTCGAATCAGGTTTATTCCGGTGGCTGCAGGAGCGGATTAATCCGGCCATCCAACCGGGACGACGAACCCGCCGGCGTTTGATCGCATTTTGCGACCACTGGTGAATCGGAACGAAGAACGAACGGAGGTGAATAGTGACGTTGGCCATC
>PXDC01000471.1 GCA_003565135.1 Verrucomicrobiota bacterium | reverse complement strand
GGGTTGGCGGACCGGGTCGGGCTCCGTGCGGTCGGCTGTATGAAACTCTGTTCGCGGGGCCCGCTGGTACGGGTGGACCTGTCGCGCAACGCAGACCGGAACGACACTGACGGAAGCACCCTTTACGAACGCGTCGAACCGGAAGCCACCCCGTCGATCATCCGGGCGGCGGATACCGGCGTTCCCGCCGAACGACCGACCGTCGACCTCTCCCACCCATTCTTCACCCGCCAAAAACCGATCGTGCTGGAGAACTGCGGCCTCATCGAGCCGGAACGGATCGAGTCCTATATCGAAGCCGACGGTTATGCCGCCCTTCACCTCGCCCTGCGCGAACGCACACCCGAGCAGGTTCTCCAGGCGGTAACCCAAAGCGGCCTTCGCGGGCGCGGGGGCGCGGGTTTTCCCGCGGGGGTAAAATGGGCACTCGTCGCCAAGTCCCCGTCGGAAAGAAAATACGTGGTCTGCAACGCGGACGAAGGGGACCCGGGGGCCTTCATGGACCGCAGCGTCCTGGAAAGCGATCCGCACCGGGTGCTCGAGGGCATGGCCATCGCCGCGTATGCCGTCGGCGCCGCCCAGGGATATATTTACATTCGGGGCGAATATCCGCTGGCCATCAATCGCCTCCAGACCGCAATTCGTTCGGCCCGGCAGATGGGATTGATCGGCGGAAGAATCTTCGATTCGCCCTTCGATTTCAATATCGACCTGCGCATCGGAGCGGGCGCGTTTGTCTGCGGAGAGGAAACCGCCCTGATGGCTTCGATCGAAGGCAAGCGGGGAACACCCAGCCCGCGCCCGCCCTACCCCGCCGAGCACGGACTCTGGGGAAATTCCACGCTTATCAACAACGTCGAAACCTTTGCCAATATCGCACCGATCCTGCGCCATGGCCCCGAATGGTTTTCCTCCGTGGGCACGGAGAAAAGCAAGGGAACGAAGGTATTCGCCCTGGCGGGAAAGATCCGCAACACCGGTCTTATCGAGGTGCCGATGGGGATATCCCTGCGGGAAATCGTCGAAGATATCGGGGGAGGTATTCCCGGAGGGAGCGTCAAAGCCGTGCAAACCGGCGGTCCCTCGGGAGGATGCATTCCGGCCGACCAACTGGACACACCGGTCGATTACGAATCGCTCGCGGCTCTCGGTTCCATCATGGGATCGGGCGGAATGATCGTTATGGACCAGGAGACCAACATGGTCGACGTGGCCCGATTTTTCATGGAGTTCTGTATGGACGAATCCTGCGGCAAATGCATACCCTGCCGGGCCGGCACCGTCCAGATGCACGGCCTCCTCAGGAAGATCTGCGACGGCGAAGCCTCCGCCTCGGACCTCGCCCTGCTGGAAGAACTCTGCGACCTGGTCAAGCATACCAGTCTCTGCGGCCTGGGGCAAACCGCGCCCAACCCGGTGCTCAGCACGCTGCGATTCTTTCGTCACGAGTATGAACAACTGCTCCGGAAGGAGGCGATCCCGTCATGGCCGTAAACACGTTCACGCTCAACGGCGAACTCGTCAGTGCCTCCCCCGGAGCCACCGTACTCGAAGCGGCCCGCGAAAACGGCGTTGAGATCCCCACCCTTTGCGAACTGGAAGGTCTCTCCAATATCGGCGCCTGCCGTCTCTGTCTGGTGGAAATCGCCGGCAGCCCGCGCCTCCAGCCCGCCTGCGTCACCGCAACGACGGAGGGAATGGAGGTCCGAACCGACAGCGAACGACTGCGGCAATACCGCCGGATGATCCTCGAACTTCTCTTTGCGGAACGTAATCACGTCTGCCCGGTTTGTGTCGCCAACGGCCACTGTGAACTCCAGAGCCGGGCCATCGACAACGGCATGGAGTTTGTCCGGTTCCCCTACCAGCACCCGGATTTGCCCGTGGACATCACCCACGCCCGCTTTGGCATCGACCACAATCGCTGTATTCTCTGCACCCGTTGCGTCCGGGTCTGCGATGAGATCGAGGGGGCGCACACCTGGGACGTGGCGGGCCGCGGAACCGGGTCGCGGGTCATCACCGATCTCAACCAGCCCTGGGGAGACGCCACCACCTGCACAACCTGCGGCAAATGCGTCGAGGCCTGTCCCACTGGGGCCATCTTCCGCAAGGGTTCCTCGGCGGGGGAAATGGAACATCAGCGCGACCGGATTCGCTTCATCGCCGACGCGCGCAGCAAGAGGGAATGGACCCCATGAGCGCTACCGGGAACCAACCATCGCCGGCAAACAGCCGCGCCCGTATCGCCACCGTCTGGCTCGGGGGATGCTCCGGATGCCATATGTCCTTTCTCGACCTCGATGAATGGCTTTTCGAACTCGCTCGTATCGCCGATGTTGTTTACAGCCCGGTCGCGGATATCAAGGAGTATCCGGAAAATGTGGACGCGGTCCTGGTGGAGGGCGCCGTGGCCAATACGGACAACCTGGAACTCATTCGCAAAGTGCGCGCGCGAACAAAGGTCGTGATCTCCTTCGGCGACTGCGCCATCACCGGCAACGTCACAGCCCTGCGCAATCCCCTCGGTTCACCGGAGAGCCTCCTGCGACGGGCCTACATCGAAGAGGCCGACGTTCAACCCGGAATCCCGGAAGAACGTCCGATTGTCCCGGAACTCCTTCCCCGCGTATTACCGGTACACCACGTCGTCAAGGTCGACGCTTTTCTCCATGGCTGCCCCCCTTCCCCGGAAAGGATTCGCACCGCCCTGGAGCAACTCCTCAAACCGAACCAACCCGCCGCCCCGGAAAAGGACCAAACCCGTGAGCTCTGAAAGCAATGCCGGCAACGCCCGCCCCGGACGAACGGTAACCATTGATCCGGTAACCCGCCTGGAAGGCCACGCCAAGATCACCCTGCATCTCGACAACGAGGGACGGGTTGCGGACGCCCGCTTTCATATAACCGAATTCCGCGGCTTCGAAAAGTTCTGCGAAGGCCGGCCGCTATGGGAAATGCCGGGAATCACCGCCCGCATCTGCGGCATCTGCCCGGTAAGCCACCTCCTGGCCTCAGCCAAGGCCGGTGATCGGATCCTCGCTGTCGCCATTCCCCGGTCGGCCGAAAAGCTGCGGCGCCTCATGAACCTCGGCCAGATCCTGCAATCTCACGCCCTCAGCTTCTTCCACCTGAGCGCGCCCGACCTTTTGCTCGGAATGGACAGCGATCCGGCAAGCCGGAATGTCTTCGGTTTGATGAACGCCGAACCCGAACTTGCCCGCAGCGGCATTCGACTGCGCCAGTTCGGCCAGGAGATCATCGAAGCCCTGGGCGGAAACAAGATTCATCCCAGCTGGGCGGTTCCCGGGGGTGTGCGCGAGCCGCTGAACAGCGAGGCGGGCGAGCGCCTCAAGGCCCGCCTGCCCGAAGCGCTTGAGACGGTTAACGGCGCCCTCGATTTATTCAGAAAAATCGCTTCCCGCTTCGAGGAGGAAGCGAATGCGCTCGGCGATTTCCCTTCCCTCTTTATGGGACTGGTCGCCGAAGACGGATCCTGGGAACACTACGACGGAAAAATCCGCTTTGTGGACGCAGATGGAACGGTTGTTGGAGACGGTCTCGACCCGGGAGATTACCGTTCCTTCATCGGCGAGGCCACGGAGAACTGGTCGTATTTAAAATTCCCTTACTACAAACCGCGCGGCTACCCCGACGGCATCTACCGCGTGGGTCCGCTTGCGCGTCTCAATATTTGCGAACGAATGGGCACTCCCAGGGCCGACGAGGCCTGGGCGGAATTCCGGAAGAACGGCGGCGGCCGGCCCGTCTCGTCGTCCTTCCACTACCACCACGCGCGGCTCGTGGAGATGCTTGCCGCGGTGGAACGGATCGGGATCCTGCTCGACGACCCGGAACTCGTTTCCGAGCCCTTCCGCGCCGAGGCGGGCATCAACCGGCTTACCGGCGTCGGCGTCAGCGAAGCCCCGAGGGGAACCCTCTTTCACGACTATACCGTGGACCGTCATGGCATCCTCCAGAAGGTCAACCTGATCATCGCCACCGGCCAAAACAATCTGGCCATGAACCGGACCGTTCTTCAGGCCGCGCAACACTACATTCGCGGTTCCACCATTCCCGAAGGTCTCCTGAACCGCATTGAAGCGGGGGTCCGGGCATTCGATCCCTGCTTGAGCTGCTCGACCCACGCCTTCGGGCAAATGCCGATGCGGGTGGCGCTCTTCGGACCGGAGGGAGAGCGACTCGATGAACGCACCCGCGACTGAATCGTCGAGCCAAACGGCCGGCATTCTTTTCATCGGCTACGGCAACGAGCTCCGCGGTGATGATGGCGCCGGGCGCCGATTGGTTGATCGGATCGAAAGTCAGAAATGGGACAACGTGGACACCCTTTCCGTCGGCCAGCTCACCCCCGACCTCGCCGCCCGACTGGCGAATCGCTCCCTGGTGGTGTTCGCCGACGCCCTGGCGGCGCCCGGTCCCCGGGCAACGGTTCAGGTTGATCCGGTCAAACCGGTCTCAAGCCCCGCGCGCAGCCATCACTGCACCCCGGGGACCCTTTTGGCACTGGCCGAGCGGCTTTACCGGGCCGCCCCTGTTGCGGCGGTAATAACGATTCCCGGCCAATGCTTCGACTGGAACGAGAACCTTTCAGGCCGCGCCTCCGCCAATGTTCAAATCGCCCTGAATGCCGCCGAGAAGATGATTCAGGCATGGCAGGTTGAATCGATCGACTGACCCCATCCCGAAATCATCCCGGTCCGGCTTTACCCAATGCAAATTATGAAAAAACAAACACGTACGCGGAAAAGCAAACTCCCCCGGAAGGCCACCCGGCCCTCAAGGAAGCGCCGGGTCTACCGGTTCGGTAAAAAGACCGACGGAGACGCTTCGATGCTTGCGCTCCTCGGCGGCAAAGGGGCCAACCTGGCCGAAATGGCGCGTATCGGACTGCCGGTCCCGCCGGGGTTCACCCTCACCACCGAGGTTTGCAACCAGTACCATGCGAACAACCGAAAACTTCCGGCCAGTCTTGACCGCGAGATTCGCGCCGCGCTCAAGGAGGTGGAAACATCGACTGGTAAACGATTCGGCGATCCCGAGAATCCGCTGCTGCTTTCCGTGCGGTCGGGAGCACGCTCGTCCATGCCCGGGATGATGGACTCCATCCTCAACCTGGGACTCAACGACCGGACGGTAAAGGGTCTCGCGCGCAAATCCGGCGATTCACGTTACGCCCTCGATTGCTACCGACGGTTTATCCAGATGTACGGAGATGTGGTCATGAACGTTCGTCCGCGGAACGACCACGCCCACGATCCGTTCGACGAGGTGATGGACAAGTTGAAACAGAAGGTCGGCGTTAAATCCGACGTCGACCTCAACGAAACCCATCTTTCCGAATTGATCGAACGCTTCAAAAGCCTGATCAAGCAAACGACCGGTTCGGCCTTTCCCCAGGATGTATTCCGCCAACTCCAAAGCGCGATCGGGGCCGTGTTTGAATCCTGGCAGAACGAACGGGCGATCGTGTATCGCCGGCAATATAACATTCCTCACGACTGGGGTACGGCGGTCAATATCCAGGCCATGGTCTTCGGGAATATGGGTGACGACTCGGCCACCGGCGTCGGCTTCACCCGGGACCCGGCCACGGGCGAAAAAGTCCTCTACGGTGAATACCTTCTCAACGCACAGGGAGAGGACGTGGTGGCCGGCACGCGAACCCCCAAACCGCTGGCTGAGCTCGCGGACGAATTACCCCGGGCCCACAAGGAACTCGTCGCACTCCAAAAACGACTGGAGCGCCATTTCCGCGACCTGCAGGATTTTGAGTTCACCATCGAAAACGGGGTGCTCTACGTTCTGCAAACGCGAAACGGCAAACGCACCGGCCTGGCGGCGGTTCGCATCGCCGCGGATATGGTCAGGGAACGTCTCATCGGTTGGAAAACCGCCGTCAATCGCATTCCGGCCGACTCGATTTCCACGCTCCTGGTACCGGTGTTCAAAGACGAGAGTCGCCGTAACGCCCGCGTCATCGCCACCGGACTTCCGGCCGGCCCCGGAGCCGCGTCCGGAAAAATCGTATTCAGCGCACGGGAAGCCGAGGAACTGGGGCGGCGCGGGGATAAAGTCATCCTCTGCCGCCACGAGACCTCTCCCGAGGACATCCACGGCATGCTGGCCGCCCAGGGGATCCTCACCGCCCGCGGAGGGGTGAGCTCGCACGCGGCGCTGGTGGCACGCCAGATGGGGAAAGTCTGTGTGGCGGGCGCCTCGGACGTACAGATCGACTACCAGAACCGTCGCCTGGTGGCCGATTCGGTCCGCCTCAAGGAGCACGATGTCATATCCCTCGACGGCACCACCGGCGAGGTGTTTTCGGGCCAGTTGGACACCTCCCCTTCCGAAGTCATTCAAGTTATTCACGGCCGGACCAAACCGGAGCATAGCGACACGTACGGCCTGTTCAACGGAATCATGCGCTGGTCCGACCGCGCTCGCCGTCTTAAGGTTCGGGCCAATGCCGATACCCCCGACCAGGCCGCGGAAGCGATCGCTCTGGGCGCCGAGGGCATCGGCCTGTGCCGGACCGAGCACATGTTCTTCAACGAACGCCGTCTTGGGTACGTCCGGGAGATGATCCTCGCACCGACGCATGATACGCGGCAGCGCGCGCTGAAAAAGCTGATGAAATACCAGCGCGACGATTTTATCGAACTCTTCCGGACGGTCGGGGAACGACCGCTTACGGTGCGCCTGCTCGACCCCCCGCTGCATGAATTTCTTCCCAGTCACGACAGCCCCGACGGCACCCTGGCCGAACACCTGGGATTATCTCCCCATGCCTTCGCCAAGCGTCTTCGGGAACTCCACGAACAGAATCCGATGCTGGGCCACCGGGGTTGCCGCCTCGGCATAACCTTTCCCGAAATCACCGAGATGCAGGTGCGCGCGCTTTTCGAAGCCGTTGTCGCCGTGATCAAATCCGACGGCATCCGGCCCCACCCGGAGATTATGGTGCCCCTCGTCGGTTTCGTCGAAGAACTTACTCATCAGGCCGCGATCATCGATCGCGTCGCCGCCGAGGTCGGCCGGCGTTCCGGCAAAAAACTGCCCTACCTCATCGGTACCATGATCGAACTGCCGCGGGCGGCCGTTATGGCGGGTCGGCTTGCCGGGACCGCCGCCTTTTTCAGCTTCGGAACCAACGATCTCACCCAGACCGCCCTCGGCATGAGTCGCGATGACTCCGCCCCGTTCCTCGTTCCCTACGAAAAACTGGACATCGTTAGGCGTAATCCCTTCGCCTCCCTCGATGTCGAAGGTGTCGGGTTTTTCGTGAAACTGGCCGCCGAACGCGGTCGGCAGGCCCGTAAAGGGCTCGAATTGGGCGTCTGCGGCGAACACGGGGGGGATCCCGACTCGATTCGTTTCTTTCACGAAATCGGGCTCGATTATGTTAGCTGCGCTCCGCACCGCATACCCGTCGCCCGGTTAGCCGCCGCCCAGGCGGCCCTGGCACCTCCATCCGACAACGACCGGTAGACCCGATGCCTGGCGGCCGGCGTCCGGGCCGTCGGTTCTTCCATCCGTCAACGATTCATTTCAACCGGCCCCTGCCCGAACTGGGCACTGTTTTCGGTGTATTGCTGGAATTCGATCGCGATGCCGTTGGGGTCCTTCACCCAGAACTGGAGGGAACCGTCGGCGCCTTTCCTCACGGGATTGGGGCGGAAGCCCGCCGATTCCAGGCGGGCCCTGACGCCCTCGATGTTATGGGTCTCCAGGCAGAAATGGCTCAACTGGTGATCGGGAGCCGAAGGTTTGGGGGCATCGGCCTGAAACACCTCCAAAAACATACGGTCCGCAATGCGGAGGTAAAACCCCTTCCGTTCACCGTTGCGGGTAAAATCAAATTGAGGGGTAAAACCAAGAAGGTCGCAGTAAAAGCGCTCCGTGGCACCGAGGTCCGTGGTTTTGAGACAAACATGGGCCAGTGCAACGACATCCTTCGTCTTCATTAACACATCTTACCGCCGGCCCGGGTTCGAAATCAAGCATTGTTCCTGGTCCGGCCCGCTACCGGCCCATGCTCAAAACGCCACCCGAAGCGCCGGACCGAGGAACACGGTGTCCGTATCGATCCCAAATCCTCATCCCTGAGGTCATGCCGGCTTTCAAAGCGGTACCGCCCGTAAAGCTCGATATATCTCCATTGCCAAGGCCTGAAAACGCGCCTATATTTCCGAAGTATTAATTATGACCGTACTCGAATTTTTACTTCTTCTTTTGATTGCCGGGATCTGCGGTGCCATCGGCCAGGCCATCGCCGGATTTTCCCGCGGGGGCATCCTTGTGTCGATCGCGGTCGGTTTCATCGGAGCGCTGCTCGGCTCCTGGATGAGTTCGAAGCTCGGGCTGCCCGAGCTCTTGAATGTCACGATCGGCGGCAATTCTTTTCCCATCATCTGGTCGATCATCGGCTCGGTGATTTTTGTCATGGTCGTGGGATTGCTGACGCGCAAACGATAACCGAGCGGCCTCAGGCTCCGGATGATCACCCACGCTGACCCCGGTCCGCCACAAACAAGAGGTAGGCCGCCCGCCGTGCACCGCTGTGCACCTTCGCCGGGACTTCGGTGACGGAGAACCCGGTTTGCCTGAGGCGGGCGGCGAACCGCGCATCCGGACCCGCCGACCAGAAAACCGCGCGTCCGCCCGGTTTTAAGACCCGGCGAATTTCCCCGAGACCCGACCTGGCATAGAGCGCCCGGTTCGTTTCCGCCACCAGCGCCACCGGGCCATTATCCACATCGAGCAGAATCGCGTCGTACGCTCCCGTTTCCGCGGCGCGAATAACCGCGCCGACATCGTCCACCCGCACGCTCACCCGCGGGTCGGCCAGAATACCGGGATGAAGCGGTTGCAGGTAAGTCCTGTTCCACGCCACCACCTCGGGAACCAGTTCAACCACTTCCACCGTTGCCCCCGATCCGACCAGCTCCAGGACGCGTCGAAGCGTGAATCCGAGCCCGAGTCCACCGATGAGGAGGCGACTGTCCCCAGTACCGCCCCGTCCGGCGACACCGGTCTCCCCGAGCAGCCGTTCCGAAGCATTCGCTCGCGAATGCATAATTTCGCTGCCTTCGTAATTTATAACGAAATCGCCGTCGTGCTCGTACAGCGTCATCGACCCGCCGCCGGGTACGGTCGCCTCAGCCAGTTTCTTCCTGGGTTTCACCGCGTTCTGGAGTCTTCAACTCGTTGGTCCGAACGAATGACCGGGTGTCATGTGGTCCGGGTCAAGACCGCTTGCACCGGTTTCCTTCTCGAATCGTCTCTTCATTGTCTCCGAATTCCGGAAGTCCACCCGCGCGTTCACGGTGCCGGTCATTCCCGTCATCGATCCGTCCGCCCGGCTCAGCGCTCGTCGAAATAATCCACCAGCCGGTAGGCATTCCGGTGCACCGGAACCATCCTTTCGGTGAAAGCTTCGAACCGATTGTAATGCGGATCGAGAATCCCCTTGTTGCTGTCGTCCGCTTCGTCGCTGTATTTGAAATACTGCCAACCCGCAACATGCGGCGCCTCGAGGAGACGAAGCGTAAAGCCCTGGTACCATCGGCCCCGGTCTGCCTGAGTGGGCACGATCCAGCCGGCACCCAGTTCATTGCGCAGACCAAACTTTTCGGCCGCATCCTCACCCTTGACATAGAACTCGGTTATAATGACCGGCGCATCGCTATAGTCCATCCAGCGCTGCAGGTGACGCTCGGCCGGCTGCCATATATTGTAGTAGTTTATGGATACAATATCCAGATGCCGCCCGGCCGCCCTGATAACCTGGGGGATGTGCGGACCCGCACCGTGCAGGCGGGAACCAAAATTCATGTGGTTCGGACCAAATCGTCGAATCGCGGCCGTGGTGATTTCGTAATAACGGTCCATAACGTGCCCCAACCAGTCCAGGTTGTCCTCCTCGCTCACATCCGCAATCGTCGCCGCCTCACCGCGACGCTCGCGAAACCACCGCCACGCTTCGCTTACATTGTCACCCAGCACGGGATCCTCCGGATCCACACCGAGCGTGCGCTCCAACAGGTTGCGGGGAACCGGGAGTTCGTTGTCGGTGAAGTGTCCGACCAGCCAGGGATCCTCTTCCAGCCCCTCCAGGTTCTCCCGGGCGTACTCCATGGCAAAAGCCTCAAAATCCCGGTGAAAGACAGGAATGGCACTTTCCGGATATCGCAGGTGCCCGTACGACGGACTAACCGCATCCAATTTCCGTCCGAAATCACCCATAAACATCAGCGACGTCGTGTAGGGCAGCCGGTTCTCCACTTCGTTCAGCTCGTCCAGCCGGGACCAGCGGCCGATCTCGTTAAATCCGAGGTCACGCATCAGTCCCGCGGTCTCCCGGGCCCACGTTTCCATGGATCCGAATTTTTTTTCAAAATGCGGCTCCGACTCCGCGTGACGTGCCGGGCGCACCGACGTCAGCCCCATATGAATATAGGGGTACCCCTCCGGATCGATGGTCCACCATCGGCCGTCGATCTTTTCCACGCGAAAGAATCCCGTGCTCTCATGTCGCTCCCGGTCAGCGGCACCACCGAACCGCGAAAGCGCCGGGACAGAGTCCCGCACCTCGAAGCCGGAGAGTCCTTCCAGGGTGCGGAGTTCCGACGTACTCCAGGAATCGCCGGGATTTCTCTTCCAGTTAACGTCGCTGCGCGCCGCATCAGCCGCAGGCAAAAAAGGAACCGCTGCCACGATGGCCGCAACAACCACCGGATAGAATCGCGTGTTTTTCATAATCGATATAGAACGAACCAACCACTACTCCTGCCCGTTTTTCCGGACAGGGCAAGACCGCGCATTGTCGAATCGTTGAAAATCGGGACCCACAACCTCCCCGGACACACATCCGGGCCGTTGGCGGTTGACGCCTAAAGTTTTCTCGATAATCCGGGCGCGTTTACCCGGATTGCGTGCCTTCCGCGTATTTCGTGATTCCAATCAATCTGTCTTCTCGAAGAGACCTGTGGACGTGATCGTCGCTTCATAATTATTTTTTCCTGGAAGGATACTGCGACGGTTGCCTCCGGTATATAATGTGATACACAAAAGCCACCATAAAGCTCCCCCCGATAACGTTGCCCAGAATGACGGGAACCGCCACGCGCAGAAAATCGCACACTCCCGGGATCGACACACCATCGGGAATAAGTTCGGGCTGGAGCCACGCCAACAGAATCGTCCTCGGCATGTAATAGAATATCGCCACGATGTGTTCCAGTTGCAGGGCACCCAGCGCGGACAGCGGAAGGATCATGGCCACGACTTTATCGGTGACGCTCCGCCCCGCCATCGACACCCATACGGCAATACAGACGCAAAGGTTTCCCAGAACAGCGCGCCCGAAAAGCTCGTTGAAAGTCAGTTCCGATTTCGCCACCCCGATTCGAATGGCGTACTCCCCCAGGCGCCCTTCCGCCAGTGAGGCCATATCGCTCAACAAAAATAGGGCGACCATCCCCAGAGCCCCCGCGAAATTGGCCATAATAATGACGGCCCAATGGCGGAGGAGATCCCCCATCGATATCTTGTGCGCCGCCCAGGTCATCGCGAGAAGATTGTTGCTGGTGAAAACCTCCGCACCGGCCAGCACGGCCATAATATAGCCCACAGAAAAGACGATCCCTCCGATCAAACGGGCTGCGACCCAGCCCAACTCGGGTTCCGAGATCAGAACGAAGGTATAAAACAAGCCGCCCAGACTGATAAACCCCCCGGCAAGAACGCCCAACATGAACTTCTCCAAAAGGGGCGCCCGCGCTTTCACAACGCCGACTTCCTCCACCTTCCGCGCCACTTCCTGCGGCGAATAGGCATCGGATCCGTAAATTTCCGCCATGCCTGAATGATAACCCCGGTTTGACAAAAGGGCCAGAAAATCCGCCGTTTGGTACGCGAATCACCGACCCGGAAACACTACCGCGGGCTACCGACCATCACGGCTTGGCGTTTAGCGGTGTTCCCGGAAAAAGGCGAGTATATCATCGTACATTGCGGAACTGATAGTGTGCCCAACGCCGGGATACACCAAGAAACACGGGGTGCGGAATCATCCGGAAAAAACCTCACAAGCCGTTCCGCGACAACCTTCACCGTTCGCCGTCTCCGGCCCGTTGCCCAAAAGCGGAAACGGAAATCGGGTTAGTAATCCGCACCGCGCATGCTGGAAATGACCGATGCCTCCCAGTCGCGAAGCGCGTCTTTCATCCGCTCGGCCCGCTCGGGATAACGCTCGATCACGTTGTTCCGCTCCCCCCGGTCATCCGCTAGATTGAACAAAAGATGAACGCCTTCCGAACGCCGGTGCAACTTCCAATCACCGTCGATCCAAGCCGCCGATCCCGGCCTTTCGTCGGCCTCCGCGTAATCGAGATCCGGACCGTAAAGCCGCCCTTCGTTGATCTCCCCGTCGCTCCCGGCCTGCTGCTGCGCGTACAGGTCGCGGACAATGGCGTCGCTGCGCATGCGCTGTCCCTCCGCCGCACCGTAGTTCCAGAATCCCAGCGGCGCCGGTCGCTCCTGCATGCGGCCCCCGAGATAATCAACCAGGCTGACGCCGTCCATCGGCCGGTCGTGTCCGACGTTCACACCGGCCAGATCCAGCAGTGTGGGAAAAATATCAACCGTACCGACCGGAATATCACTGACCCTCGGTTCCACGCGACCGGGCCATTCAATGAGGGCGGGCACCCGGATTCCGCCTTCCCACAATTCGCCTTTGACGCCGCGAAGCTCGCGGTGCTCGGCCCCGTCCCGGGGGCGGCCGCCATTGTCACTGGAAAACCACAACAGGGTATCGCCTTCGATGCCTTCTTCGCGAAGCGCATCACGAACCATACCCATGGCGCGATCCACGCCAGTGATTTCTCCGTAGTAATTGCGAAGCTGGTCCGGCATGTCCGGATAAAGGTCCTGCAGTTCCTCGATGGCATCGTGCGGCGTATGCGGTGCTCCAAACCAGATGACAACAAAGAACGGCTCACCGCTTTCGGCAGCATCCCGGATAAACGGCAAAGCCTCTTCCACCGTGACGGCCGAACCTTCCCCGTGGACTTGAACCGCCGTGCCGTTGCGGCTGAACCACGGATCGTTTTCGTAGAAATTCGGTGCCGCGGACCAGACCTCGAACCCGTGCCCGTCCGGACTGCTGGGCCGGCCCGCACGCACCGAACCCAAATGCCACTTGCCGAAAAACCCGGTGCGATAACCCGCGTTTCGCAACTCCGTGGCCACCGAAATCTCTTCGCCCCTCAGCGCATTTCCCCACGAAAAGGTGCCCGACCGGTTGGGGTGACGTCCCGTCAACACACTGGCCCGTGTCGGCGAACAGACGGGAGAGGCGGTATAAAAACGGTCCATGCGCAGGCCGTTCTCCGCCATAGCGTCAAGAACCGGCGTATGGAGATACCGATGGCCCATGTAGCCGACATCGCCGTAACCCTGGTCGTCGGTCATGGCGAAGATAAAATTCACCGGCCGGTCCGCTTCCGCCCGCGCCGACTCTATCCAAAGCGGCAGGAACACCGTCAATAGCGCTATTGCGACCCCGCCCTTCCCGAAGCTGATCCCCTTTACAGATTTCATCTCGCCGGGAATATAAGGGCGACCGCCGGGCCGAACAAGAAAATCCTGTGAGCCCGATTCCGCGAGTCCCGCGCGTGCGCCCTGCACGGTTTCGTAAACCGAAGGCCGTCAGGGCGGCATCCGGATCCATCGTTGTTTCGACCGTCTTCGAGACGCCAAAATGACCAAGCGGGCTCGGCCGAAAAATTCCGGGATTCCCCAACAATCATGCTTGTGGAACCCGGATTTCTCCGGATACCATTACGGGCGTTCATGGAATTCAGCCCAGATCCGAGGATTACCCTCTCTTTCATGTTTCCCGACCCCAGCCATTCACTCCGGAGGATCCGCGAGGCGCCGAGGGCGACCGGTTGGTGGCAACGCGGGTGCCTGTTCGCCGCAAGACCGGGTTCGTTTATCCTTACGTTTGCGATTATCCTTGGATCATCGCTCGGGTTGTCGGCCGCGGACAGCGCCCCTCGCGAAATCGTTATCCGTGCGGTGCCGCACACGTTGCGGTTCGACGTCGAAGACTTCCGCGTCCGTGCCGGCGAGAGTATCCGGCTTGTCCTGGAGAATCCCGACGACATGCCGCACAACCTCCTGATCTGCGACGGTGAACCCGGGATCGAATTGCGCGTGGCGGAGATGGTGTTTCAACTCCCCGACCCCCTCGGCGCCGAGTACGTCCCCGACACCGAACATGTTCTGGTGGC
>PXDC01000217.1 GCA_003565135.1 Verrucomicrobiota bacterium | reverse complement strand
GGTTTTCGGGTGGAACTTCAATCATGTAATGATTGTCCTGTGTTTAAAGATATATTTTCTAGAAAGGAGCATCAAATGGATCACGCTTTGATCCTTGCTCCTCCAGATCATCATCCATCTTTGACACTTGTGCATGCCTCTGATCAGATGACTTAGAAGATTTGGAAAAATAATTCTCATCTATATCCTTGATCCAGCCGTCATTAGAGGATTTTTGCTGACCCTTTGGGTCAAGGGCCTGAATCCTGTTTGCGACAACCTCAGTAGTCCAACGATCCTGACCCTGCTGATCCTGCCATTTTCTGGTCTGTATTTTTCCTTCAATAAGAACAAGTCTGCCCTTACTCAAATAGTTGGAGCAGAACTCCGCCTGTTTGCCAAAGGCTACAACCCGATGCCATTCAGTTTTATCAACCTTATTGCCGTCTCTGCCCGTGAATGATTCATCAGTGGCCAGAGAAAAATTGACTATTATCGTTCCTGTTTGGGTGTTGGCGGTCTTGGGGTCCTGCCCCAGTCTGCCTATGAGGATTACTTTGTTCATGATTCAGGTCTCTTATATCGTGGAGTTCAATTAGGAGATTTAATTCCTACAATCCTTGGTAGAAATAAATAAATGCCTTTTTCGCGTGGTAAACTATTATATTTACAACCTCATATTTTAAGCTCATCTCAGACTTTTTGATAGGCCAATTCAGTTAGCCTGCCAAAAACATAAAAGCTTGTGGAGGTCTGAGCTTGACATTTTCGATAGTGCTCACACAGATTTTTATCATGGACTTTAATTTTTGCTAACTCCTATGACTGTTTTCATGATCCCACAGCTTTGGACTGGAAGAAGCGGAGATCTCCAAGTAAATTTCGGTCTTCATGAAAACCTTTAGTTTAATACAAAAGTTAAATGACATTAAGAAAATATGTATCTATCCTTTATAAATATCTTGAACAGCTTCTAAGGTGTCTCGGAACATTTTTTTTGCATCTTTAGCTTGAATTGTTTTGGCTCCATGTAGTATTGCACTGGTATCTTGGTATATTTGTTTTAATCTATCCCTTAATTCTCCCTTTGAAACCTTTGATATTAGACTACTAGGTCTGTATAAATCTATGTTGATAGTATTATTTTTATTGTTTTGTATTAACCCTCTTCTATCACATTCATGCCTTAACGCTATTTCTAATATAGTTCTGCACAGTCCATAAACAGCATTGTACTGCTGAAAAGCATAACATGTACGAGCTTCAGATACATAATCAACAAGTGTTTTAGGAATTGTGATATCAACTATTAATGACCCAATATCATATAAAGCTTCCACATATTCATGGTGGCTATACCAAGAATAAAATATATCTGAGCCAAGTTCTTCTATCTCTGAATCTTCAAGACAAGATATACTGACATGATCTTGAAAATTTTCTTCAATTCTCTTAATCATTTTATCTGCTTCAAACTCATTTCGGTCTAATTTTTTCAAAGCTTTTTGAACGGAAAAGTCATGAACCTTTATCACTGGATAATCTAAAAAAATTTTTTTTATTCTTTTTTTAGTACTTATATATTCTTTAAGCACTTCAACAAGCCCATTCATGTCGCCGTTTATTACATTTTTTACAACAAATTTGTCCATATCGTTTAATTTTCGAGCATCCTGATAAATTTGAGCTTCTATCGCAGCATTCACTTTTAAACTCCTATTTTTTTTTGCATACAATAGGGTATGCTGTTATTTGTTCAAGACATGCTATCCCATTAGCTATTTCAATTGCCTTGGCTTTTTTTATAGACTTTTCAGCAATCTCTATCTCTTTACTGTATTTATATCTTTTGTATTGTCCCAATCTTATGATATAGTCATTGTGTAGGATAGGTCCGTTATTGATCTTTATGAACTCAACTACCTCTTGCTTCATTGATTCAATTTCTTTGATTAGTAACTGCTTTCTGCGAACAAGTTTGAAATAATAATTAACCCTCTGTTTATCTATTGACTTAGATTCAATATTATCAGTGCGATGCTTCTCGTCATGACTTATATTTTCGATATCTTCCAACTCGAAATTTAATTCATCTTTTTCTACCACTAGAGTTTCTTTCTGTTCGCTTAAGTGAAAAATTTCTTCATCAATGAGTTCTATTTCATAAGAGATAGAGTTAAAGTGATCATAATCTTCGCCTCCTGAAGGTAAAATTCCATATCGTTTTATAATCAACTCTGTCTTTCTATCTTCTAATAATGCCAATTCAGTATGAATGTCTTCAATTTTATTTTCGACATATTCAAGTTCTTCTTCAATCTCTTGCTTGAACTCAAAAAAAGAACCATTGTTGTATGTTTCCATTTTATATCTTCCTTCCATAATAATAGAAAAGATTCCACCGCAAAAATCATGGACATGGATATTCCGAGAAGAAACAAAACCATAAGATTTTGACTTAATCGCTACTATGCTGATTTCAGACTGTCATGACTGTAAAAAATAATTTTTGTATTGCACTATAAATAAAATGTTAAAATCTGTGATCATCCTGACTATGTTGACAGAGAGAAAAATACCGAGAAATTCAACAGCAGGGCCTGGATTGGTATATGAAAAATGCTTGATCAAGTCGGCTGGAGGATAAGAAGGAAGCCAGATAAACTTTGGGGGAGTCACTTTCTTTCCTGCGTTACGGCTGGGCGGTTGGGCTGAAAACTTTACCTGGAACGTGGGGTATTATGACGCAAGATTGAATTTCTGAATTTATTACTTGCAAAAAAAAATCAAGTGGTCAACAAGATTTTATTTCCTATGCTGAAACGGTTCCTGAAGACCCGACCGTAGCCGAGCCTCCAGGGCGGTTACAGGTAATTACGCCGCTTTCTTCAGGCCACGCAGGTAATCAGTAAACTGAGCGGCCAGCTTATCATCCCTGGTGCATCTTCCAAGATTGAAATACTGCTCCCTGAGCTGATCAACGGTCAGGTCCCTTAGGCCGCCATGGCCGTACTTCCCGGCCAGGTAACGTTCATATTGCTGAATCTCCCCGGCCAGGCCGAGCTTTCTGAGAAGATCAATAAGATCATTAGCAGACGTGCCGCAAGGAGTTTCAGTCAGAGGCTTCTCAATATCTTCAGCCTGAGGTTCCGGATTTTCGGCTTTGATTGTCTGTGGAACCTGAATCGCCTGCTGCCTGGCCTGCTTCTGTTCAGCTTTCTGGGGTGCCTCTGTAACTGGCGCATCATCATCCTGGCCATTGCCGGAAGTATCTCCGTTGAGCCAGGCACTCAGAGTCTTGCCGGTCTCAATGCCCGGGGTGAAGTAATGGCCATCAAACAGG
>PXDC01000492.1 GCA_003565135.1 Verrucomicrobiota bacterium | reverse complement strand
GTCTGCGGTTACGTCCGGATCGACCGCGTTGCCGGAACAACCTCGTTTCATTGCGGGCGGGTCCTTCGCCGGAGGCTCCGCTGTGCTCCCCGCTTTACGCGATTTTTCCCAGATTCTCCATTTTGAGGGGGACGACCGGTCCCTGGCCCGTCAGTTCATGACGAAGCTGCGTGGCTATCTCCCCTTCGGACGCATGGCGGTTTTTGTCTCGCCGGATCTGCCCGGGAAACCGAAAACGGACGCCTCCGCCTCGCCCTGGGTTTGCGTCGCATCACTGGGGTTGCCGAGGTCTCTGGTCGAATGCCTTGCCCTGCACCCGGGGGAGAATGTGGGTGCGTCCCTGCTCCGCCATCCGGCGGTGATAAGTACCGATATGGGATCGATTGATGAGAACACGGTCAAGGAACTGGAGATGCTCGGGTGCCGCTACGCCATCCCGGTCCAGGACGGAGAGCGGGTGATCGGGGCGGCGCTGTTGAGCGGCCCGGTGACCGGGCGGACGTTTTCGGAGGAGGAACTGCAAACGCTCGTCCTCATGATGGAGGAACTGGGGATGGCGATCCGGCAAGCGCGGATGCGCGGACATGCCTTGGATCAGCGTCGACTCTTCGAGACGGTTTTGGCCTCGGTCTCGGCGGGGATTCTCGTGGTAGCTCCGGGGCCCTCCCTGGCGCATGTGAATCCCGCGGCGTCCGGGCTTCTGGGCCTGAGGAGGGGACTCGACGGGCGCCATGCCTGGGAGTCGCTGCCGACTCCGCTGGTTGAGGCGCTGTCCGCGCCGATGAAGGGCGGGGAGACGCCTTCCCCTTTCGAGCTTCGCCTCGACGATGAACTGCTTCTTCGGGTGTCAATCATTGCCATGGGCTCCGGCCATAGAGGGGAATCAGAAGAGGGTTCATGGTTGGTGGTCCTGGAGGACTACCGTCCGGTCGAGGCGTCCAAGCAGGCCGCTCTCGAGGAGTCGCAGCGGCGAATGTTGTCGCTGATCGCCGAACGTTTCTCCCATGAGATCCGCAATTCGCTCGTACCGCTGACGACACATCTCCAGCTGCTCGATGAGAAATTCGAGCAGGCGACCTTCCGCAAATCACTCAAAGCGGCGCTTTCCGGGGAAACCGCGCGCATCGGACGCTTCGCCGAGCAGTTGCTCTACCTGGCCCGCGACTCCAAAGTGGTCGATGAGGAGGTCGATCTCGGAGTGGTGATTCAGGAGGCTTTTGACCATGCGGTGGACGGTGTCGGGGCCAAGGGTCCGAATCTTGACTTGTCGGTGGATGACGATAGCCCACTGGTGCGGGGCAATCCGGCGAGCCTCCGTCATGCCATGGAAGAGATATTCCTCAATGCCCTTGACGGGACGGGAGGCGGCAAGGCGACCGTGACCGTGCGGATCGGTCCGGAAGCGCGCGGAGGTTGGACTTTGAGCGTGCGCGACTCCGGCGACGGCTTCTCCGCTGAAGCGATTGAGCGGGCTTGCGAGGCCTTCTTCACCACCCGGACCACGGGTATCGGCCTGGGACTGACGGTGGCCAAAAAAATATTTATGGACCACGGAGGATCCCTCAAGATTCACTCCCGTTCCGATTCGAAGTCACCCGATCTGACCATCCTCTTTCCGGAGGATACCGTTTCCTCTTAAACCTACCTCAGTAAACATCAATAATAACCTATGAAGAATATCATCCTCTCGATTGTTTTGGTTGCGATCCTCTCCAGCCTGCTCCACGGAGCGGCCACCCGGGTTGCGTTCATCGACCCCCACGCCACCGCGCGCGGAAACGCCTTTGTCGCAACCGCGGACAGCCCATCGGCGGTGTTTTATAACGCCGCCGGTCTCACCCAGCTGGAAGAATTTGAAGTTCAGGCGGGGTTCTATGCCGTCGAGCTCGACTACTCCTACCGGGGTCCGAACGGAAGCGCCGAAGTCGATGACCGCTGGCAGCTCATTCCCCACTTTTTCGCCGCCTACAATCCCCCGGACAGCACTCTCGCCGTCGGCATTGGAGTCTACATGCCTTTCGGCCTTCACACCGACTGGGGGCAGGACAGTCCTTTCAACGCCTACGCGACCAAGACCACCCTGACTTACATCAAGGTCCATCCGGTCCTCGCCTGGCAGGTCACGGAAACCTTATCGGTGGCCGCCGGTCCGACCTTTGACCGGACCGACATCGAATTGAACCGCGCCTTCGCTCCCATGCCGGGGGCCTCGATGGGGGAGCTGCGCTTCGACGGCAACGACAATACCGTGGGCTATTCGCTCGCCGCCCGCTGGCAGCCGACCGAACGCCATGCTTTCGGCGTTTCCTATCAGGCCAAAACCACCGCCACCTACACCGGGACCACCTCCACCCCCTTCGGGCCTTCGGAGCCCTCATCCCTGCGCCTGGTCTTCCCGGAGTCGATTGTCGTCGGCTATTCCTTCCGTCCGACACCGAAGTGGAATCTGGAGGTCAACGTCGACTGGACCAACTGGGACCGGGTTAAGACACCGGTCTTGCGCAACGCCGTCAGCCCGGACGTTCCCCTGCCTTTGGAATGGGAATCGAGTTTCATCTGGGAAGTGGGAGCAACCCGGTATTTTGACAACGGATACCGGATCAGCGCAGGTTACACCTTTGTGGAAAACTCCGTTCCCGACCGGACCTTCAATCCCGCCGTGCCCGATTCAGACCGTCACTTTATCGGATTGGGAGTGGGGCGACGCTACGACACCTTCACCTGGCAGATCACCTACCAGTTCACCATCGCTCCCGAGCGTACCGTCTCCGGCAGCAATCCCGCCGGCCCGACCGACTTGAGCGGCACCCAGACCGCCGACGGCCGCTACCGCAACGAGAATCAGGCGGTGGCCTTTTCCCTCTCGGCCCGGTTCTGAGCTGGGCCGGGAGTGAAGCCGCCGCAGGCAGCATCCCTCCGTTTCCATGTCCGACTCACCGGTGCCACCGCGCAAACGGCCCCCGGCCGGTGCCACCGCCAAGCGGCGCCGGGGGCCTTCGGTGACCCGGACTGAGGTGGCTCGGACGGTTCTCGAATGGATCATCGACGGGCGCTATGCGCCGGGCGAGCGTCTCCCCGCGCAGTCCAAGTTGCGGGAGGCGATTGGCAAAAACCTAAGCATGTCGACCCTCAGTGCCGGACTGGCGATGCTCGAGGATCTCGGGTTTCTGGAGATTGTCCCCCAACGCTACACCGCCGTCGCCGATCCGCTCCCGTTTCGCAACCGCTTCGTCATGACCTTCCCCCGCGAGCTGGAGCCGCGGTTCAAGACTTCCTACTCGGCGGCCCTCCGCCGCGTCGCCGAGGAAATCTGCCGGAGGGATCCCG
>PXDC01000355.1 GCA_003565135.1 Verrucomicrobiota bacterium | reverse complement strand
GTGACGCCGTATTTCTCAAAATGCTTTCCCAGCCCGGCGTGTTTTCGTCCGGCCCGGCACAGGTGTTCTTCGGCCTCGTCGAGCCGGTCGATCTTGAGCGCCTGCATGCCGGCCATGAAGGCGGCGTCGGGAAGATGCGCGGCCTTTACCAGGAGCGGGTACGCCTTGTCCGCGTGGCCGAGCGCGAGTTCCCGCATGCCGTCCACGAAGTCCTCTTCTTCCTGAGGTGTGAACAGGCGCTTGAAGAACCCCAGTTTGAGCCGGTCCTGCGGCCGTACGGTCGGTGTGGGCGGGGATTGGTTCGCGGATCCCCGGGATCGTCCTTTGCCCCTGCCCCGCTTCGAGCGCAGGTGCTCGGTGTACCAGAGCCCGGTCCCGGGGACGCTGAGGGTCCGCCGCACTCCGCTGGTTCCCGCGGTCAGCTTGGCGCCCCGCGGGCCGAAGGAGAGCGAGCCGCCCCGCTTGGTGAGGTTCAGCGTAATGCCGGGAACCAGTGTTATTCGGCGAAAGAAACGGAAGGCCATCGGAGCGTTACGGTGAAGACTGCGCGGAGTAATGGCAAGGGGGGAAGGGGGGAGCGCACCGTGACACCGATCGGACGGGTTTAAGGCAGTTTCTGGTAAGGACTCGGGACTCGGGTTTCCATCGGGATTCGGTCTACGGCTCCGGTGGGCGTAACACATTGAAGCCTGCGACTAGGTCGCCGGAGAGCTCGGCGTGCGGCCGGTAGCGCAGCTCGGATTCTGAATCCGGATTTTCCATCGGGTGACCTCCATCGTCATTGCCATTCGGGCCGACACTATAGAGGACGTAGCTATCGTTTTGGCGTCGGTAACGCAGCGGATCGCCGGTAGTGAATGGGTCATGGGGACGTGTTTGAAGGAGTTCAGTTGTCAGATCCTCCAGCTCTTCCGGATACTCGCCGGTGTCTTTTCGCCAAGCCTCGATCGCGAGGGTGGCAAGCAACATTTCGTAGGTGGTTTGGTTGAGCAAGACGACAAACCACGTGCCAGGCACCGACTCGATGAAGCTTTCGCCCAAGCTCGGCGGAAGCGTGCGGCCGGGGTTGGGGAAGCGCCCCTCTCTTTCGAAGAATGGTCTATCCAGGACCTCACTCACTGCCGAGGTCATATCCTCGAATGCGCCAACAATGCTGCCCTTGTGGTATTTCCAGGTGCGCAGCCGGACCTGGACCCGTTGCCAGTACGTGAAATCGGCCTCACCGAACCAGCTATCATCGATATACATCTGCTCCGATTCGGCCAACCTAAGGCGCCAGTCAGGCTTCGTAAAGACGGATTTGAGATTATTGAAGCTGTGTCGGCGTTCCGCCCGAAGAATGTCGGCCATGTCGAGCCGGATTTTCCTCAGCGCCTCCATGCGATCGATTGAATCAAGTAGCTCGTCCGCATTGAGACCGGAGATTATCTGGGGGGACCTGCCCAAGGCGATCCCGTGGATGGCGATCCCAGTCAGTGCGCCGATGAACGGGCTGCGGGCACCGATCTTCCGCCCCAGCTCCAGGCAGTCCAGGACCGACTCCATGGCCCGCCCGAATTCTTCATCGGCCAAATGTACCTTGGCTTCAAGTGTCATGAGGCGGGCCAGCATCCGGAAATCGCCGAAGTGGTATTCTCCTTCACCCATGAGCACCCGGTGTAGATCCGGATAGTGGAATGGATGTTGCAGGCCATCCCGGGCAAGAGCCAGGGCCTCCTGGTGCTCGTCGACGACCGGGCGGATTTGATCCAAGGTGGGTTCCTGCCATTCGCCGGTCTCCGGGTCTCGCTTTCCGGTCACCGCCTCGGATATCGCCGCCCCATCGTCGGGCACCCCTTCCGCAGCGTCCACCAGAAGGTCGAAAGCGTTGGGCTCCGGTATGGATGGCGGCTCGGGGAAATCGAAGTCGGGCATCCGGTTTCCGTCGATCCGCCACCAGAGTGCCGCGAGGGCACCCGCCAGGATCAGGAGGGCTCCGGCGATGAGGGTTTTTCGGAGCATGGCTTTGACCTTTACAGTGAGGGGGCCGGCCCGTCAATCGGGTTCAAGGGACCATCTGCTCTGAGGCATTAGGATCTTTGCTCAACCGGTCCGGGAGATAAATCACGATGAAACCACGGAAATCGTTTCCGGTGAGACCTAAACTCTCCCGCGATAGGTCAGGTACCGCCACAGCCACTCGGCGGGGCCGTACCGGAAGCGGGTGAGCCAGTATCGCGAAAGGATCATCTGAAGGGTGAAGATCCCGACCGCCAGAAGGGGCACACAGGCAATCCCGAGGCGTCCGTACAACCCGAACCCGTAACCGTAAACGAGCGTCGTTGCGATGATCGACTGGAGCAGGTAGTTGCTCAGGGCGGTCCGGCCCGTCGCGGCCAGGCCGTTTCGGAGGAAGCCGGACCGGGCCGACTGGCTCCACCAGAGGGCGAGGCCGATCAGGTAGGCCAGGGTGAGCAGGGGAGTCCCCAGTTCGTAGAAGAACAGGGTCAGGAAACGAGCCGGGGTCGGACCGGCGGGCAAGCCGAGGCCGAAGAGCCAAACCAGGGCCGAGCCGGTATTGAAGAGGATCCCCGTCAGCAGGAAGCCGACCAGGGCACCCGGGCCGAACCTCGATTGGAGTTTTTCTTTAAGCGCACCGGGGGAAACCCGCCGGGCCGCCGCCATCCCCCACAAAAAGAAGGACAAGAGGAAGGGCACCATGAAAAAGCTGAGTTTGGCATACATCTCGAGAATGCTCTGCATGCGCAGGGCCGCGATCTCGGCCCAGGTGCCGTGTCGGTAGGTTTTGAGGAGTTCCCCGAAGTACCGGAGCGATTCCTCGTAATATTCCGGGTTTTGATCGGCGAGTTGAACGAAGTAAATATAAAAGACGCCGATCCCCGCAAACCCCGCCGCCCCGATAAGGTAAATGACCGCTCCGGCGATCCAGAGGCTCCGGGTTTTCCTGCGGGCGAAGATGAGCCCGATAAGGGCTGTCAGGGCCAGGGCCGTGAGGATGTCGCCGACCCAAAGGAAGGAGACGTGAAGGCAGCCGAAGAGAAAGAGCAGGAGCATGCGGCGGGCAACGAAGCGCCGGGGAGCCCTTCCGGTCTGTTCACAACGTTGCAGTTGCCAGCCGACGCCCATGCCCAGGAGCAGGGAGAGCAGGATGAAGAATTTCCCTTAGGCGAAAACGAAAATCAGGGTTTCGGCGACCCGGTGAGCGGCCCCGGCATGGAATCGGCCGGCGGCAGGAAACGGAAGAGCCCGGCGGGCGGAATGTCCGGAGTAACCGTTGGGGAGGGGAAGGCCCGGCGGCGCGGCCCGGGAACCGCGAGACTCCTTGAGTGGCGATAAGACAGTGAACCCGCCGGCACGGTGGGCAGGTTTCCGCAAAAACTGCGCCCAAGGGGCTCGACTGGCGGGCGAGGATCCGGGAAGAGGAACTGCTGGATGGCGGGTACCCGGGGAAAATCAGGTGCCGCCGAAAAGTTCGAGGCCGATCCTTTTGATGAAGACGCCAAGGGGGGCAGGGTTGCGCCGAGCGGGGAAAGCGGATGGGGCCCTATCCAGATTTGGGGGCTGGGCCAGCCCATCTGATTGTCGAAGCCTTCGGGCGTGGTCCCTCCACTTTTCTTTGCTCCCTCCGTGGAAAGGACTATCCTGAAAGCATGAGGGTTAGAACCGGCAAAGGGGGGCGGTAAGAGGGTGGCGTGGCGGCGGCACCGGGAAGCCCTCCACTGGATTCTTCTGTTGGGAGTCCTTGTGGTGACCCTGTCCGTCCAGGACGGGTGGACCTTTTATGGGAGGCATCCGGCGGCTATCGGACTGGCGGTTCTTATCGGGATTTCCGGAGCCTTTGCTATGTTGTTGAGCCGAGGAGTGGAAAGAGAACGTTTCTTCAGGCAGAGGGTGGTTGCCAATACCTTCGAACGGCCCTTATGGAGGCGTACAAATCCCCGTCGATTCGCCTCGTTCTATCTTTCAGGATGAGCCCGGAAGCAAGATTGACCCAACGATAAAGCAATCAGCCATCTAAGGAATAAAAGCAGGAGCTGGGGTTGGGTCTCAAATGGCTCCACAGGTTTGGGAGTCGCACTTATTTTGAGTTAAATGGCCCGGCTGGATCAGGAAAAAGGAACGGAGGGGCGAAGTTCTTCCGATCATAGTTCCGGTGATTCAAACCTTACGAGAACCGAAAATGCCAGACATCAACGGGAGACGTTTTTTCTTAAAATTCGATGGCAGAAGGATATCGTTAAACTGCAGTGAGAAGCCTCGCGACGGCCGCACAGAATCCTGACTGTTTGCCGATGGCGGTTTGGGTGGTCGGGCCCAACTGGTCCGCGCGCTTCGAACGAATTCTTCTACCTCGTCGGCGGAAAAATACTGTGCAAAGATTTGTTTTTCCCGGTTCCGAACACTCGTCTTTAAGTTGTTGTAATCGATGCTGTCGGGTTTTTCGATTGCAGCTCTTCCAACTTCTGATTCCGCTAAAAAATAACGACAAACGTCTTCAAGCTGGGCGGATTTGGTATGGCGTTCGATATTAACCAGATACTGGTCGCTGTCAGTTTCGATGAGCTCCCTGCGTTTTTTGGCACCCTTTAGTATCGCGTGACGTAGTTTCTCGAGGCCGCCGGCAAGAATGAGGACCCATGTGGTTCTCTCGCTCACCCACAGGCACTGCTCCTTGTCGAACTCGCGGGCGATCCATCCGGTCAGCCAAATCGGTAGCTCTCCCAGATGCGGGTGGTTCGCCAATGCCTTGGCCGAGAGCGGACCTAATGGTCCTTGTGGATGTTTCGGAGCCGGTAAGAATTCCCGCAAAATGGGCAAGAATTTGGGAAAGGTCTTTGGTGCTTGTTCGAGGTTGCGGAGACCCTCTTTTTCGAATCGTTGCCATAGTTTTTCCCCAAGATGGAGACAAATAGCATCGGGACCGGGGCTTGTCGTTGGGTATTTAGCCATCGAAGGAAGAATACTGGAAACCGGCCACTAACCGGCCACCACTGGGGATTTGATGTCGCGATGGATTTTTTAAATCACTGATTATAAAGGCTGCCCGGGTAGGATTCGAACCTACGACCAAGTGATTAACAGTCACCTGCTCTACCACTGAGCTACCGGGCAATGTGGTGAAAGGATTAAGGAAATCCGGAGTCGTGCGGGTTTGTCAACTCTCCGATAAAAAAAATAGCCGCGTGGAAACTTTTAGTTGATTTTGGGCGGAGGAACTCTACTCTATTGTCCTTTTCACCGGTGGGAGCGGCCGGTGTTCGGTTTGTTATTTTAATTTTTCGCAAGCAGTTATGACACAGCAGATCAAACTTAACGTCACGTCGCGCGAGGTCCGGGGACGGCGCCCGGTGGGCCGGTTGCGCCGGGAGGGAAAAATCCCCGGGGTGGTTTACGGCAAGTCGGCTGAAGCCCGTGCGATCAGTGTTGATCAGTCCGAGTTCGCCCGCAAAATGAAGGAAGCGGCGGGCGCAGCTTCGTTGGTGCAGCTCTCGGAGGACGGAAAGAAGGGATCCACGTTGTCGGTGATTCAGGAGACCCAGGTGGATCCGATTACGGACCGCGTTTTGCACATTGATTTCCACGAGGTTTCCCAGAAGGAAAAGATGGACACTCATGTGACCATTCATTTCAACGGCGAGGCCTACGGGGTCAAGAACGAGGGCGGGGTCCTGGAACTGGTGTTGCATTCGATCGACGTGCGCTGCCTGCCCAAAGACCTTCCGGGGTTCATCGAGGTGGATGTCAGCGAAATGCGGGTCGACCAGGCGATTCATGTGAAGGAGCTTCCGCAGCTTCCCGGGGTCGAGTACCTGGCCGATGAGGACCAGGTGGTCGTATCGTGTGCGCCGCCGCGGGTCGAAGTGGACGAGGAGGCGGCACCGGAGGCCGAGGCGGCCGCTGAAACGGGAGCTAAAGAGGAATCCGGTGACGAGGCTGGAAAGGAGCCGGAGGGAGAAGGCGAAAAGGAGTGATCGGGCTCCTTTCGGCGGGCCCGGCTGGGCGGGCCTTGTTCTTTGAATCATGGCTGTTTCCGTCGTCGCGGGTCTGGGCAATCCCGGAGCGGCCTACGAGGGAACCCGGCATAATGCCGGGTTCGTTCTTGTCGATGCGCTGGCGGCCGAGTTGGGCTGTTCCTGGGCGCGGGACCGAAAGGGCGAGGCTCTCTACGCGGTTCATCAATGGCACGGGCGGCGCCTTTTTCTGGTCAAATCGCAGACCTATGTCAACCGAAGCGGGAGCTCCCTGCAGGCGTTTTGCGGGTACTACAAGATCCCGGCACCGGAACTGGTCGTGGCTTACGACGAGGTCAATCTGCCGACCGGTCGGGCCAAGATTTCGATCGGGGGCAGTGCCGGCGGACACAACGGGGTGGCTGATATCCTGACATTTTTCCCCAACGAGTTTGTTCGGTTCCGGCTGGGAGTCGGCCCGAAGAGCCCGCCGCAAATGGCGCTGAAGGATTTTGTTCTGGGCAGATTCAGCGAGTCCGAGGCGACGTTGTTCAGCCGGAATATAAAAAGCTTTTTGGACGGGATGAAGCTCTTAATTGACAGCGGCGTCCAGCCCGCTATGAATCGGGTCAATCAACGGCCCAGGGAAAATCCCGAACTCAAACAACCAACATCAACGCACGGAGTGCAGGAAACAGAAAATGACAACAGCAGAGACTAGAAATTACCGGGCCACGGTGATCCTGGATATGCGCGGACGGGAAGATTCCGCCGAGGAACTGACCGAAACCGTCAAGGGGGAAATCGCGGCGCTCAACGGCGAAGTGGCGGAGGTTCAGCACCTTGGCTCGATCAATTTCGCCCGCACCCCGGATCAGCGGTTCACAGCGGGCAATTATGTTCAAATCGACTTTTCCGCCCCTCCGCTCAAACCGGGCGCTCTGCAGGAGCGGGTCCGTCTCAACAAGGCGGTGGACCGTGTCCTGGTGGAACGCCGGTCGGCTTGATCTCCTCCTTTCTCCTGTCAATCTCCTCTCGGACCCATGGCGAATTTCAACAAAGTGATCCTGATCGGCAACCTGACCCGCGATCCGGAGTTACGGGTGACGCCGTCCGGTACCTCCATCTGCAAGTTCGGATTGGCCGTCAACCGCAGCTACACCACCCAGGACGGTGAGAAACGGGAGGAAACGACATTTGTCGACATCGACGCTTTCGGCAAACCGGCCGAGATCATTTCCAAGTACATGGCCAAGGGGCGTCCGATCCTGATCGAGGGCCGTTTGAAGCTGGACCAGTGGGAGGACAAGAATACCGGTGACAAGCGAAGCCGCCTGGGGGTGGTCTGCGAGAACTTTCAATTTCTCGGCGGACGCGGCGAAGGCGAATCCGGCGGCGCCGAAGGCGGGGGCGGGTCCCGTGGCAATTTCGAGGAAAACGCTCCTCCGGCGCGCACGCCCGAGAAGAAATCCCCGTCCGCAAAAAGCGGGGATATCGAAGAAGATGACGTTCCGTTTTAACGATCAATCGATTTAGAGATCATGGCATACACTGAAGTATTACTGACCAAGCCGGTGGAAAACCTCGGCGGAGAAGGCGAACAGGTACGGGTTAAGGCCGGGTACGCCCGCAATTTCCTGCTCCCGCAAAAAATTGCGGTGCCGGTGAACAAGGCAAACCGGAGGCAGGTCGAAGCCCTGCAAAAGGCCCGGGCGATTCGGGAAGAGCGCGAGCTGGCCGAAGCCAACGAACTGGCCGGAAAGCTCAAGGCAACGCGTCCGGCCATTGCCGTCAAGACCGGTGAAGGCGGTAAGATGTTTGGAGCCGTCACCACGGTTCACGTGCACGAGAAGCTGCAGGAGGCCGGTATCGAGATCGACCGGAAGAAGATCAGTATCCCGGCGCCCATCAAGGAGCTGGGCAAACACAGCGCCACCGTCAGGGTGCATCCGGAGGTCTCCGTCGAGGTCGAGTTCGAGATCGTTTCGGAGAACGCGATCATCGATTCGGAAACGCCAGAAGAAACCTGAAGTCCAGCCGGGCCGATCGCCGTTCGATGTCCCCCAGGAATGACAACCGCCCGGCGGGAACGCGGAAGCGGCGCGGAGGTGCGACCGATTCGGGCAACGGCGCTTCGTCCGGGACCCCTTCGGTTGCGGCGCGGGTGCTCCCGCACAGCGTGGAGGCGGAGGAGGGTCTGTTGGCCTGCTGCATTCTTGACGGGGGAGATATTCTCAGCCGGTGCATGGAGGCAAGGCTGACCTCCGAGGCGTTTTATGTCCCGGCCCACCAGGTTCTTTTCGAGGCGCTCATGGAGATCAACGAGCGCCGTGCCGCAGTCGATGAGATCATTTTGGCCGAGGAGCTGAAGAATCGCGGACAGTTCGAGGAAATCGGGGGTTTTCCCGCCATCAACCGAATTACCGACCGGGTGGAGACCACCGCCCACGCCGGGCACTTCCTGGAGATTGTCCGGGAAAAATACCTGCTAAGGCGGTTGATTCGGACGTCCACCGGAACGGTGGAACGCTGCTTTGGGTTCGACGGGGGCCTGGAAAATTTCCTGGAGGAAGTCGAGCAGGAGATCTTCAAGATCAGCGAAGACCGAATCTCGGATGCCTCCAAGCCGATCAAGGAATCCGTTCGGGAAGCGTACACGCTGGTGCAGAAGCTCCTGGAACGCCGGGGGGAGCTCAGCGGGATCACCTCGGGGTTCATCGATCTGGACAAAATGACCAACGGGTTTCACGCCCAGGAAATGATCGTGGTGGCGGCGAGGCCCTCGATGGGAAAGACCAGTCTTGCCCTGAATATGGCCGAGGCGGTGGTGATTCCGAAAAAGGACCGTAAGCCGGTGCCGACGTTGATATTCAGCCTGGAAATGAGCAGCCAGCAGCTGGCCATGCGGATGATGTGCGGGCTGGCGCGGGTGAGCCTGGTTCGTCTGCGTGACGGGATCAGTTCGGCCGACGAGAAACAGGCCCTGCTGCGCGCGGCCGACGAGTTGAGCAAGGCTCCCCTCTGGATCGACGACTCCGGGCATCTCACGATCCTCGAGTTGCGCGCCAAGGCCCGGCGGCTTTCCGCCCAGCGCAACCTGGGCCTGATCATCGTCGATTACCTCCAGTTGATTTCCGGTCTCGACAACAGCGTCCAGCGCGAGCAGCAGATTGCCGAGATTTCCCGGGGACTCAAGGCCATGGCGAAGGAACTGAACGTGCCGGTAATCGTCCTCGGCCAGCTCAACCGGGAATCGGAACGAGAACGGCGGCAGCCGCGACTCTCCGACCTGCGGGAATCCGGCGCCATCGAACAGGACGCCGACGTGGTGTTGCTGCTGGCCCGGCCCAAGGACGCACCGGACGATTCCTCGGTGGCGAGCGACCGGGTGGATCTGATTGTGGCCAAACAGCGGAATGGACCCGTGGGCGGGATTAAACTGACATTTATCAAGGAAATCACCCGGTTTGAGAATTTTACATCGCAACCTGACTGACGGCTGGATCGCGACGTTTCGGCTTTTTGTTCGCATTGTTTTCGCTTACTGCCTGCTGGCTCCCGCCGGGTTGATCGGTCAGCAGGCGACGCTGCCGGAACGGTCCGTCAGCTCGATCGAAATCGAATTCATCGAGCTCGACAACGTCAGCCGCGACCTGGTGCGGGCCAACATGCGCTTGCGCGAGGGCATGGCGTATGACGAGACGCAGATCGACCGCGACATCAGGGCCCTCTATCGCACCGGATTGTTCGAATACATCGAGGTGAAGCGGGAATTCGCCGAGGACGGGTCGGTCACCCTGCTGTTCGAACTGCGTCCCAAGTACCGGGTGGAGGCACTGGAATTCCGGGGAAATGAAAACGTTTCCGACCGGCGCCTGCTCCGCGAAGTCGCTTACGAACGGCGCGAGCGGCGGGAGGGATGGCTGGCCGAGGTGCTTCCCTGGGCACCGCGGTTGACCCCGATGGAAACCCTGGACGAACGCACGGTGCGCTCGGGGGCGGACCAGATCGCCGATTACTACCGCCAGCGGGGGTACACGGAGGTCGCCGTCACCTACGACATCACCCGCGACCGCGAAGCGGGCACGGGCCAAATCGTCTACCATATCGAGGAAGGCCCCCGCGTAACGGTCCGCCGGGTCGAATTTGAGGGCAATGAAACGGTCAAGGACTGGCGGTTGCGCCGGTCGATCGAAACGCGGCGATGGCATATTTTTTCCTGGATTACCGGGCGGGGCCGTTTCCAGGACGACGTTTTCGAGGACGATCTCGACACCCTGGTGGACCTGTTTCGGGAACGGGGATTTCTCGATGTGAGGATTCCGCCCGACCGTGCCCGATTCGCCTATCCCTACGAAAACCAGCTGGCGTTGACGGTGGTGATCGAGGAAGGCGAGCAGTACCAGCTGGGGGAGATTACTTTCGAGGGCAACGAATTGTACAGCGACGAGGAGCTTCGGGGCTCGCTGCAACTCGATACCGGGGACGTTTTTGTCCCGTCCAAACTCGATGCCGACGTCCAGAATCTCCGGGACCACTACGGTCAGGACGGCTACCTCGACACCACGGTTCGCGCCCGCCGCATTCCCAACCTGGAGACCGGCCGGATCGACGTCCATTACGAGATCAGCGAAGGCGGGCAGGTATTTGTTGAGTCCATCCGGATCGAGGGCAACACCAAGACGCAGAGCCGTGTCATCATTCGCGAGCTCGGATTGCGACCGGGGGACGTGTTCAACTCGGTCCGTATGCGCACCAGCCAGCAGCGGCTGGAAAACACGCGCTTTTTCGAGCACGTCAATCTCCAGCCGGAGACCACCAATGTCGAGGGGCGCCGGAACCTGAGCGTGGCCGTGCGCGAAGGGAGAACCGGGAGCCTGACCTTCGGAGCGGGTTTCAGCACCCTGGAAAACGTCATCTTTTTCACCGAGCTCACCCAGTCGAATTTCGACATCTTCAATTACCGCTCCCGATTCCAGGGCGCCGGGCAGAAATTCCGCTTCCGGCTGCAGGTGGGATCCCGGTCCAACGAGGTGGTCCTGTCCTTCGAGGAGCCCTGGCTCTTCGACCGGGAGTTGGCGTTTGGATTCGAGATATTCCGCCGGGAAAGCGAGTATTTCAGCGCGGCGTTCGACGAGTTGCGTTATGGATTCGAGGTCTACCTGCGGAAACGGCTGTTTGAGTTGGTCGAGGGGCGGCTATCCTACGGATTCGAGGTGGTCGACATCTTCAACGTAGCCGACGACGCGTCCCCGCTGATCCAGCAGGAGGAGGGGAAACGATCGGTTTCGAAGGTCGGTTTCTCGCTATTGCGGGACACGCGCGACAGCCTGATGGTCACTACCCGGGGGAACCGGGTCGAGCTTCGCTCGGAATTGGCCGGCGGGCCCTTCGACGGCGACACCAATTATTATCGGCTGGAAGCCCGAGGGTCCCAGTTTTTCCCCGTTTTCGAGACCCAGACCCAGGTGCTCTCGTTTGTCGGGCGCCTGGGCGCGATGGACCGTTTCAGCCCCAGCGACCGGGTGCCGTTCTTTGACCGGTTCTTTCTCGGAGGACCCAACACCTTGCGGGGCTTCAACTTCCGCGAGGTCGGTCCCATCGACGAGAATACCCAGGATCCGACCGGCGGCAATTCCTACGGGTTCTTCAGTGCGGAATACAGTTTGACTCTGCTGGAACCTATCCGTTTTGCTGTTTTCTATGATGCGGGCTTTGTCAACGAAGCATTCGCCGATTTCAGTACCGCCGCTTACAACGATAATTACGGATTCGGGTTGCGTATCCTGATTATGGGCGCCCCGCTCAGGTTGGATTACGGAATTCCCATCACGACGGAAGACCACAACGACCGCGGCGGCAGATTCAGTTTTTCCTTCGGAACCCGTTTCTAGAAAAGTGATCCAACGTAATACAGGCAGTCCAATAAATAATTCTATGAAAACCTATACCTTATTCCTCAGTGTTTTGGCGGCGCTCGGCGCCTTCCTGCTCCCGGCCCACGCCGACAACCCGATCCGTGTCATCACGGTCGACATGACCTACCTCTACGAGAACTACCACCGGACCCAGGAAGCCCAGGCGCGCTTCCAGAGCTCCATCGAGCGGGCCCAGCGGGAGACCCAGAAACTCATGGAGGAGGGGAATGAAATGGTTGAGCGCTACCAGGAAATCATCGAGCAGACCAACAACCCGGCCCTTTCCGATGCAGCGCGTCAGGAAGCGCAGCAGGAAGCCCAGGAAATGGTGGAGGCGATACGCGAAAAGGAGCGCGAGTTGCAGCAGTTTCAGAACAACACCCGGCGTTCGCTCGAGCAGCGGCAACGCAACCACCGCGAGCTTATGCTGGACGAAATCAAGGAAGTGGTTATGGCAGAGGCTTCCGAGCGCAGTGCGACCCTGGTGTTCGACACGTCCGGCGCCACCCTGATCGGCGTGCCCACCCTGATCTACGCGGATTCCTCCTACGACATCACCGATGTTGTCCTGGAGGAAATCAACCGCGAGGAGACGGAGTAATTTGAGTTTGCCTTAAAGGCGCAAAAGCCCTGTCCTGACGGGACAGGGCTTTCTTGTGTTTATGGAGATTTCGCTTTCACCGGAACAGGTCGTTGCGGCCACCCGACCGACTGACAGTCGCGGGCAGACGAATCGCCGGATCACAAACATCGCTCCGCTGGGCGAGGCCAGGGAGGGCGACCTTTCGTTCCTCGGCGACAGGAAATACCGGAAGGACCTGGCCACGACCGGGGCATCGGTGGTGCTCATGCCGCGGGATGATGCGGCTGACCCGGGCGAGAATCAGTTGTTTCTCTATTTTGAGAACCCCTCCGCGGCGCTCGCCCGCCTCTGCGCCGAACTCGAGGTGCGGCTCCGTCCGCGTCCGGCGCCGGGCGTGCATCCGACAGCGGTTGTGGCCGAGGGTGTCCGCATCCCTCCCTCGGCGACCGTCGGACCGTTTTGTGTGATTGAATCCGGGGCGTCCATGGGGGAAAATTCGATTCTGGAGGCCCGCGCCTACCTGGGCCGGGGCAGTTCGATCGGAGCCGATTGCCGGTTGATGCCCGGGGCGATTGTGATGGACGGGTGCCGTTTGGGAAAACGTGTGATCGTACACGCCGGGGCGGTGATCGGGGCCGACGGGTTCGGTTACGATTCCGATGCGTCCGGGCATGCCAAGATTCCCCAGGTGGGCGGGGTGAGCGTGGGGGACGACGTGGAAATCGGTGCGGGTACGACCGTGGACCGGGCGCGCTTCAGCCAGACGATTATCGGCGAGGGCACCAAGATCGATAATCTGGTGCAAATCGGGCACAATGTGAGGATCGGCCGGCATTGCTTGATTTGCGCGCAGGTGGGGATCGCCGGAAGCACGACCCTGGAGGACTTTGTCGTTCTGGGCGGGCAGGTCGGGGTCGCCGGGCATCTAAGGCTGGGTGCGGGTTCCCAGGCCGGTGCCCAGAGCGGTATTGGGAGGAGTCTGGAGCCGCGAAGCACCGTTTTCGGCAGTCCCGCCGTTCCTTACCTGCTCCGCCAGAAAATCTCGATTCTGCAGCAGCGCCTCCCGGATCTTTTTCGCCGGGTGGACAAAATCGAGGCCGGCCTGGAAAAAGCTTTTGAAAACCCGGTGGAAAAGGGGTAAGTAACCGAGGCTTTATGAAGTTGGGCGAACTGAAAATCTTTTCCGGCAATTCGAACCGCGCATTGGCCGAGGATATCTGCAAATTTGTCGATGTTCCGTTGGGCGATGCCTCGGTTACGGCGTTTCCGGACGACGAGACCTTCGTCAAGATCAATGACAATATCCGGGGCCGCGATGTCTTTATCATTCAGTCGACCTGTCCGCCGGCCAATCATCACATCATGGAACTGCTGATCATGATCGATGCGGCCCGGAGGGCTTCCGCCCAGCGCATCACGGCGGTACTGCCCTTTTACGGTTACGCCCGGCAGGATCGCAAGGATCAGCCGCGGGTCCCCATCACGGCCAAGCTGGTGGCCAATCTCCTGGTCGCCGCCGGAGCCACGCGTGTTCTGACCATGGACCTGCACGCCCAGCAGATCCAGGGGTTCTTCGATATTCCGGTCGACCATCTTTATGCCTCGCCCGTCTTCTACGAGTATTTGAAAAAGTTCAAGAGCGACAAGATGGTGGTGGTGTCGCCCGACCTGGGCGGCGTCAAAATGTCCGCCGCCTACGCCGACATGTTCGGCAGCGGTCTCGGTTTTGTGGCCAAGCGCCGCACCAATTCGACCACGGTTGAGGCCATCAGCATGGTGGGTGATATCGAGGGCAGCGACATCCTCCTGATCGACGACATGACCGAGACCGCCGGTACGCTCATGGGGGCGGCGCGGCTGGCGAGGGAATACGGGGCGCGGAGCGTGCGGGCGGCGGTGAGTCACGCGGTCTTGAATGAGATTGCCTACAAGCGCCTGGCCGAGGGGGCGATTGATGAATTG
>PXDC01000527.1 GCA_003565135.1 Verrucomicrobiota bacterium | reverse complement strand
CTTCTGGGCGACCACCGGGTCAACCTGTGATGACACCGCCGCCGCCGGCGCGGTTGCCGTCGGTGCGGTATGCGTTTTATCCGTTGGGCGGCCGGGACGGGGGTAACGTTTGGCGGGCTTCCGGAAAAGGCAAGTGTCGTTTAACAGATAATTTACCTTCAGCAGGTTGCGAAATTTCCCCCATTTCTGGTAGACTGCGTTTTCCCGGGGTTGCCAATCCCGCCCACAGCCATGAGCGTCGCCATTACAACTGAATTCCCCGGGTCGTGTCCGCGATCGAAGTCCGGGCTGACCGTGATCGAGATCATGATTGCCGTCATGGTTCTCGGGTTGGTGATCGGGTCGACCTTTATGGCGCTTCGTACCGGTTTCACCATGATTCAGCTCGCCCGCGACAGCACCATGGCCGGCCAGATCCTGCAGAGCGAGATGGAGAATCTCCGGCTGAAGAGCTGGGATATGCTCGGCGAACTGAACGAGGAGGAGGCCTTTGAGGTGGACACGCTCCTGGACGAATCCATCGCGGATCGTTTTGTCCGGACCCGCACCATTCGGGAGTTTCGCGGGGGAAATATGCGGGAGGTCGAAGTCGCCGTGGAGTGGACGTCGCTTCGCGGGACGCAGCATCGCCGGGTTTATCGCACGGTATTTGGAAAGGAAGGATTGAATGATTACTACTACCGGGCGTTCTAGGGCCGCGGTCGGCGGCTTTACGCTGACCGAGCTCATGGTTGTGATGACACTGACCGTGATTCTGGCCGGGGCCATGTTTGCGGCGTTCGGGTTTGTCATGCGCGGGAGTTTCGCCATCGCCAATTACGGCACAATGACCTCGGAAGGACGACGGGGCCTGGAGATCTTCGCCCGGGACGCCCGTACCGCGGTGGATGTGAGTGATTTTTCCAACATCTCGGTTACGCTCCACCTCGAATCGGAGGGAGGGGGATCGGATGAAGTGATCTACCGGTACGTTCCCGCCCGCCGTACCTTCGAGCGCGAGCAGGACGGGGAGGTCCGGGCGTTGATGAACGATGTGCGCCGGTTTCACTTTCGCCGGTTCAATCTTCACGGACAACAGACGGATAAGGATTTGGAGACCGTCCAGATCCAGCTGGAATTGTCCATGGTCAAGCACGTGCTCGCGCGGGAGACCTCGGAGAAGGTGGTTTCCGCGCGATTTGTAATGAGAAACAAACAGGTGACCCGTTGAAATGAGAGATACGGCAGCTATGAAAAGGGAATCCGTTATGAATACATCACCAAACAACTTCCGGGATAACCGGGGTTCGGTTTTGATCGTCGCCGTTATCTTCGCCACGATTGCGGCCATAAGCCTCGGCAGTTACGTTCGGATGGCCGGGGCCGAAATGCGCCTGGCCAATACCCAGTTCTACTCCAATGCCAGCCTCAACCTGGCTGAAGCCGGTATCGAGGAGGCTCTTTTTGCCATCAACCAGGATGCCTGGTCGGAACAGAACTGGGGCCAGGGTCCCCGGTCCGTCGATCGCCAGAAACGTTTCGAGCCGGTCGACCTGGGCAGCGGGGCCACCGGTGAGTTCGTGGTCCGGGTCGAGGATTACAACACGTTCGAGCCGACCGTGATCGCCGAGGGTACCGTGACGGCGGCGGGGCGGACGACCTCCAAACAGATTGAGGCCAAGTTGCAGCGCCGTTCTTATTTCGGCAACGGCATCACCTCCCGCAGCACCATCATTATCCGGGGCAACCGGGCCTACATCGCAAGCTACCGGTCGTCGATTCCGGAAACCCTTATCAACGACCTGGACAACGGCAGTATCGCCAGCGTTCTTGTCATCGACGAGTCCATCGACATCGGCAACGCCACCATCCGCGGTTGGGTCGCCACCGGGGGCGGGGATCCTGTTTGGCGGAACAACGCGACGGTGGGAAGTCACGATACGCCGGATGGGGAAATCGACGAGAGCCGGATTTCCCGTGATTTCTCCTCCTCGTTCCCGGAGGTGGAGCGGCCCGATACCATGAGCTACCTGCCTTATCTCGGCATCGACGAACCGGTGGGCATTCCCGGTGAATCCACCTATTATGTCGCGGACAACGTCAATGTCAGCGGCTCGGGCAGCGAACTGGTCATTCAGGGACATGTCACCATGGTTGTCGACAACGACTTCAATATAGGGGGCAACGGCACGGTGACGATCGAGGAAAATTCGTCGCTGACGCTGTACGTCGGGGGTGACCTGAGCGTCAAAGGCAACGGAATCGCCAACCAGCCCGGGTATCCCGCCAATCTCCAGATTTACGGGTTCGGCGACGCACCCAGTGAGTTTGATCTCGGCGGCACGGCCGATTTGTTCGCCGCCGTTTACGCCCCGAACGCGAACATAGACATGCTCGGGACCAGCGAATTTCGCGGGGCCGTGGTGGGGAACGAGGTTTTTCTCAACGGCAACATGGACTTCTGGTACGACGAGGATCTGCAGGAGCTATTTACCGACGACCGGTACGCCATGTCGCGCTGGCGGGAGCTTTACGGCGCCGCCCGGCACGATCTCAACGGCGACAGCTGAATCCGGCCGGGCAGCGGCAATTGCGCTAACGGTCGGGATTCCGGTCGTTCCTTCGGCGGATTTGTTTTTACAGGTGTCGGATCCTTCATGCAGAATATCGCGTTTCCAGGGGCCTGCCGGTCCCTCGAAACCGATACCGGTATGAAGAAGTTTTATATCACGACCGCCATTGATTACGCCAATGGGAAGCCGCACCTCGGGCACGCCTACGAAAAGGTCCTCACCGACGTTATCGCGCGATCCCGGCGGATGCTGGGGCACGAGGTCCATTTTCTGACCGGGCTCGACGAGCACGGCCAGAAGGTGCAGCAGACCGCCCGGAAACGCGGCATCGAACCGATCGAGCTTTGCGACGAGGCGGCGAGGGACTTTCAGGGACTTTGCCGGGACCTCGAAATTTCCAACGACGATTTTATCCGCACGACCGAGGATCGTCACAAGGCGGTGGTGCGCGGGATCCTGCAGAAACTGCACGACGAGGGGCAGATCTACAAGGCGGAGTACACCGGGTACTACAGCGAACGCATCGAACAGTTTTTGCGCGAGCGGGATCAGGTCGACGGTGCGTGGCCCGCCGAATACGGCGAGGTGGTCGAAATCACGGAATCGAATTATTTCTTCCGGCTCGGGCAGTACCAGGATTGGCTCGTTCGCTATCTCGAGGAGAATCCGGATTTTATCTTTCCCCGCTTCCGGCAGAAACAGGTCCTCGAATTTCTCAAGGAGCCGCTCAATGACCTCTGCATATCGCGCCCCGCCGAGCGTTTATCCTGGGGGATCCCGCTTCCCTTCGACGAGAACTATGTCACGTACGTCTGGTTCGACGCCCTGGTCAACTACATTTCCGCAGTGGGTTACGGGGAGGAACGGTTCGCGGATTATTGGCCGGCTGATTTTCACGTCATCGGGAAGGACATCCTGGTGCCGCCGCACTCCGTTTATTGGCCGATAATGCTGAAAGCGGCCGGGGTTCCGTTGCCCAAATCGTTGCTCGTCCACGGGTGGTGGCTCAAGTCCGGTCAAAAGATGGCCAAGAGCACCGGCAACGTGGTCGATCCGCTCGACCTGATCGGTCAATTCGGTCCCGACGCGTTTCGTTATTTCGTCACCCGCGAGATGAATGTGGGTCAGGACAGCGATTTTTCGCTCGAACTGTTCCTTTCCCGCTACAACAGCGACCTCGCCAACGATCTCGGGAATCTGGTCAGCCGGGTCCTCAACATGATCGGACGTTATTGCGAGGGTATCGTTCCCCCGGCCGGCGCGGTCGCGGACGAACCCGAAAGGGATCTGCGCGCCCTGTGGGAGGAGACCCGGGAGCGTTCGGCCGAGCTTTACGCCGAGATGCAGTTTCACGTCGCGCTCGACAAAACGTTCGCGTTCATTCGCTCCATCAATCGCTACGCCGAGATCCGGGCGCCCTGGAAGCTGGCCAAATCCGACGACCCGGATGACCGTGCGCGCCTGCGGTCGACCCTGGCCCACATGGCCGAGGCGGTGCGTTTGAGTGTGGCCCTCCTCAAGCCGGTCATGCCCGGTACCGCCGGACGGGTCTATCGGCTGCTCGGCCTGACCGAGGTCAGCGAGTGGGAGACCGACCTCGCCTGGTCCTCCCGACTTGACGGGGTGCGGGCGTCGGCTCCCGAGATCCTTTTCCCCCGTCCGAAAACCGAAACCGGGGAAAAGTAGCGGTACGTGCGGCGTCCCGGGAGGGTTCCCGCAACCCGAAGATTCTGGTTGCCTCCCGCTCCCATGCCGTCCCGTAATAACGGCTGTACATGGAGGTCCTTCCGCTCGAAAATTATGCCAACCGGGACCGGTCGTCGCTGGAGAAGTTCCTGGTTGATTGCCGCGAAACCGCGCGGGCGAAAGGACGCTTCCAGGTAGCCAGCATATCCCTGCGGGTGCGCGAGATCGATCCGCTCGCGGTCCTCGAGTCCATTTTCGAACCCGGGGAATGGCACTTCTACATGGAGAAGGAAACCGAAGACTGGGCTTTGGCCGGTGCGGACGAAGTCGTATCTTGCCGCCTGGAGGGTCCGGAGCGCTTTCGGCGGGCCGGATGTTTTATTCGTGAGGTCCTGGACAACACGCTTGCCATCGGGGACCTGGAAGGTCCGTTCGCCGGGCCCCACTTCTTTTGCGGGTTCACTTTTTTCGACCGGCCCGGCGCCGGGTCACCGTTTCCCGGCGCCGCTCTTTTCCTGCCGCGTTGGCAGGTCGCCCGCGGTGCCGGGGGATGCTGTGCGGTGGCCAACCTCCGGATCGAGCCGGACAGTCCGGTGGGAGAACTGGCGGAGAAGGTCTGGCGGGCGCACGGGAAGTTCTCCTCGTTCAGTTATGCGCGATCCGGCCTGCCGGCCGCGCCCTCCCCGGTCGCCGACGGACTCGCGCGTGCCGTTGAGGTCGGCGACGGGCTGCGGGACTTCCGCTCATCGGTGGAAAGGGCGCTGCGGGATATTCGGGCCGGCCGCTACCGGAAAATCGTCCTGGCACGCGCGCTCGACCTGGAACTTAACCGCGCGCTTAATCCCCTCCACGCGCTCAACGATCTGCGTATGCGCTACCCGTCCTGCCATGTTTATTCGCTGGCCAACGGGGCCGGGCAGAGTTTTATCGGCGCCAGTCCGGAACGCCTCCTCCGTGTGCGGGATCGCCGTTTATGGACGGAAGCCCTCGCCGGTTCCGCCCCCCGGGGACGGGGCGCGGCCGATGATGCCTGCCTCGGCGAGGAACTGAGGAACCGTGCCAAGGACCGCCGCGAACATGCGCTGGTCCTGGATTCCATCCTTCGCCGGCTCCGGCAGGCGGGCCTGGCCCCGCAGTTTGCCCCCGAGCCGCAGCTCTTGCGCCTCCCCAACGTGCAGCACCTGCACACGCCCATCACCGCGAACCTCCCGGATTCCTTTCACCTGCTCGATCTCCTGGCTCCGCTGCATCCCACGCCCGCAGTCGGCGGCACTCCCCGCGATGCCGCCTGCGGCGCCATTCCGGAATTGGAACCGTTCGATCGCGGTCTCTACGCCGGGCCGATCGGCTGGATCAACGCCCGCGGAGAGGGCGAGTTCACCGTGGCCATCCGTTCCGCTCTCATCGATACCGATCGCGCCCGGTTATTTGCCGGCGCCGGGATTGTCGAAGGGTCCGATCCTCAGGAGGAATGGAATGAAACCGAACTGAAATTCCGGAGTCTGCGCGAAGCGTTGCTCTAAGCGCGACGGATGGGGCAGGCGTCACTCCTCGAACCGGCATCTTCCCCTTGCTTTTTATTTGCCGCCGGTGCGGGGATCGCGTTCATTCAGATGCCGTATGCCGGCTTCCCTTTCGTATGCCAATCTGAATTCGCTGTGGAGCACGTTTCTGGTCGAGACGTTGGCGGGATTGGGGCTGCGCCGGGCCGTGATCTCGCCGGGATCGCGTTCGGCCCCGCTGGCATGGGCGTTTGCCCTCAACGCGAAGACGGACGCGATTCCCGTGCTGGACGAGCGGTCGGCGGCTTTTTTTGCCCTGGGCCTCGCCCAGCGCACGCGGACGCCGGTGGCCCTGCTGGCCACTTCGGGCACCGCCGGGGCCCACTTTTTTCCCGCCGTAATGGAAGCGCGGGAAGCGGGCGTGCCGCTCATCGTTTTTACCGCCGATCGGCCCCCGGAGATGCGGGATTGCCAGGCCGGCCAAACCGCGGATCAACAGAAGCTTTTCGGGCATTTTCCAAGGTGGCAGACCGAGTTGCTGCTCCCCGAGCGTTCTGTTGCGCTGTTCCGTTACCTGCGGCAAACGCTCGCCCATGCCTGGGAGATCAGCCAGGGCCCGTCTCCGGGCCCGGTTCACCTGAACCTGCCCTTTCGGGAACCGCTGGCCCCGACCGCGGACGACAGCGTCGCGGCCTGGGAGAAATCCGGGGAAATCGCGGCGCTCCTCGAGAGGATTCCGCCGGTTTTGCCCGCCCGCTGCTGGTTGTCGCGACACGAGCGGCGCGCCTACCTCGATTATTGGCGCAAGTCGGAAGGCGGTTTGATCGTGGCCGGTCCCGCCCAGCCCTTCGATGCCTCCGGTTATTGCCGCTCCGTCGGTCGCCTGGCCCGGACGTTGGGCTGGCCCGTTCTGACCGACGGCCTCTCGCCGCTGCGGAATTTCGAGGCCACGGTTCCGGGCCTGGTCACGCGGTACGAGGTTATCCTGCGGTCCGCCGCCCGGGGCGACTCACTCCGTCCGCGAAAAGTGATTCAGCTCGGGGCTCTGCCCGCGGGAAAAACCCTTCGCTCCTGGCTCGGCCGGGCGGGGGCCGATACGTTCGTGATCGATCCGTCGGACCGGAATCTCGATCCGCTGCACGGATCCGCCCGTGCTCTGAGAAGCCGGGTCGAGGATTTTACGGCCGACATGGAGATGCCGGAGAAGCCGTTCTCGGCCTACCTCGCCCGATGGCTCGACCTGGAAACCCGCGCGGTTGACCTTGCCCGGGATATCCTGGCGGGGGAGGAGGCGCTCTTCGAGGGGAAACTGGCCTGGTTGGCAAGTCGTCACGTTCCTGTGGATACGCCTTGCTTCATCGCATCCAGCATGCCGGTGCGCGACATCGAATCCTACTGGGAGGCGGGCAACCGCCGGGTACGCCCCTATTGCAACCGCGGCGTAAACGGTATCGACGGGACCCTTTCCACCGCCCTCGGTGTCTGCCACGACCACCGGCCGGGGATCCTCCTTACGGGGGACCTGGCCCTCCTGCACGATACCAACGGTTTTCTCAGCCGTCCGCGTTTTCGCGGCGGCCTTACCGTTTTTGCCGTTAACAACCGGGGTGGTGGAATCTTTGAAAAGCTTCCCATGGCGCGGTTCGATCCGCCGTTCGAAGCGTTTTTTGCCACCCCCCAGGAGGTTGATTTCCAGTCCCTCGCCGCCGCCTACGGCGTCGAATACCGGAAGGTCGCCTCCTGGGACGAGGTGGTGACGCTCCTGGAAAATCCCTGCTCCGAAGGGATTCGGCTGGTGGAGATACCGACCGACCGCAAAGCCGACACTGCCGCCCGCGAAACCATGGCCGATGACCTGTCCCGGAGATTGGATGAATCCTGATCCTTCGAGCCATGGCTCCGCCCACCCCGGGGTTGGTCGTTGTCGCCGTGCGGCGGGGGAACCGGTTTTTGATTGGAACAACCCCGGGCCCGACACGAGGGCCGGAATCAACCCGCAGAGGCGAACCTATGAACAACCAGACAACCGAGTGGAAAACGGCCGGCAGGTACCGGGACATTCTCTATGAAAAATGCGACGGGGTGGCGAAGGTCACCATAAACCGCCCGGAGAAACGCAACGCGTTCCGGCCCGAGACGGTGTCGGAGATGATCGAAGCTTTTGTCGATGCCCGTGAGGATGCGAGTATCGGGGTGATCCTGTTGACCGGGGCCGGTCCTCACACCGACGGCAAGTATGCCTTTTGTTCCGGGGGCGATCAGAGTATTCGCGGCGAGGCCGGGTACGTGGATGCGGGAGGGGTTCCCCGTTTGAACGTGCTCGAACTGCAGCGCCTGATCCGTTCTCTCCCCAAGGTGGTTATTGCGCTGGTTGCCGGTTACGCCATCGGGGGCGGGCACGTCCTGCATGTAATGTGCGACCTCACGATCGCGGCCGACAACGCCGTCTTCGGACAAACCGGTCCCAAGGTCGGCAGTTTTGACGGCGGTTTCGGGTCCAGTTACCTGGCGCGGATTGTCGGACAAAAGAAAGCCCGGGAAATCTGGTATCTGTGTCGTCAATACAGCGCGGACGAGGCCCTGGATATGGGCCTTGTCAACAAGGTGGTTCCCGTTTCCGAACTCGAGGCCGAGGGCCTTCGCTGGGCGCGGGAGGTCCTGGACAAGAGTCCCATCGCCATCCGTTGCCTCAAGTCGGCCCTGAACGCCGATTGTGACGGGCAGGCCGGCCTGCAGGAGCTCGCCGGCAACGCCACGTTGCTCTACTACATGAGCGAAGAGGGTGCCGAAGGGAAAAAGGCGTTTTTGGAAAAACGGAAACCGGATTTCCGCAAGTACCCGTGGCTGCCCTGAGGTACGGCGTTCCCGGTACGTTTGGGGACAGCCGCCTGGGGGGAGGCGGACCCGTCCTCACAGCTCGAGGTTGCCGGTGAGGTAAAGCATGAGCAGTTGCGCCAGGCCGACGAGAAAACCGAGAACGCCGCCGAGGAGCTCGATGGAACGGAATTCCTTTCTCGCCACCTGGTTGACAATCCGCTCGAGCTTTTCGACTTCGAGCGTGCGGATTTTTTCTTCCACCAGTTCCTTGACCGGGATGTGTTTTTCCACTTCGGTCGAAAGGCGGTGCAGCAGGGGGGTGGCCTGTTTCTGCATTTCATCCGTCAGTAGGTTTTCCAACCGGACCAACCGGGATGAATCGGCGAAGCCCCCGAAAATCGGAACGCGGCGCAGCTTGTCGCCCAGCCCCTCGTGAACGAGTTTCCGGGCGTAGTCGCGCAGGTAAGGTTTCAGGTCGATACGTTTGATTTGGTGCTCCAGGAGCCGGCTGTCGAGAAGCTCCTTTTCAATGATGGCGGCGGTGCGGGCGGCCAGGTCTTTCTGGCGTTTGGGAATGATGCCCTGCCAGGTGTAGCCGAGGACGGTGACGCCCTTCATGGGGCGGAAGAGCATCTTGATGGCCACCAGGTTGGTCAGCCAGCCGATGAAGGCCGTCATGATCGGGAGGGAAAACAGGAAAATCGAATTCATGGTGTTCGGTGGTCCGGTACCGGGCCGGGCAAGAATTGCGGCCCATGAGGCGTTTCGCTCAATCCCGGTCCAAAGCGAGTTTCCGCCAAAGGTACTGTTCGTAAATGTGGTAGAATTGCACCATCGACGCGGTGTCGATCCATTCGTCGGGCGTGTGCAGGTCGCCCATCAGCGGCCGGGACATAAGGACCGGGATGCCGTGACGGCAGATAAAGCGGGCGTCGCTGCCTCCGTGCCCCCGGACAAACACCGCCGGCCGGCCGGTGACGGTCTCGGTGATTCCCCGGTACGTTTCGTCCGGCGCGAGGTGCGTCGCTTCGGCCGAGACGAGGGTGTTGATGTCGACCTCGCGGCCCAGCGTTTCCCCGGCGAAGGCCAGCATTTCGTCGGCCGTGTGGGGAGCGGGAAAACGGATGTCCAGCGTGGCGTCGGCTTCGGCCGGGATTGCGTTGACGGTTCGGTTGGGCGTGCCGATCCGGGTGACCGCGCAGGTCGGGTGCCAGTGTTCCCCGTCGCCGGGGGGCCACCGCGACGCAAAACGCTCCTGCAGGCGGACCAGATGCCGCACCAGGATTTCCACCGGATTGGTCCCCATCCAGGGACGGGCGGCGTGACCGGGCCGCCCGCGGCAGTTGACACGGAGGTGCAAAATTCCTTTTTCTTCGATGGTGATCCGGTTGAGCGAACCGCCGTCCGGGATCATGGCCAGGCCGCATCGCAGCGCCACCGGGCCGAACAGGTAGCCGGTGCCGCTCTCGCCGCCGGTTTCCTCGTCCGCTGTCACCGCCATCCCCAGTGACGCACTCGGGTAAGCGGTGTGCACGCGGTGAAACAGTTCCATCATGATGGCGAGCGGCCCTTTCATGTCACCCGCTCCCGGGCCGTGGATCCGACCGTCCCGGACCCGTGAGTGATAACGTTCTTCATCCGCGTGATCGACCACATCGAGATGACCGCAGAGGAGGACCTCGGGTTTTTCCGTGCCGGGCGGCCGGGCCACCAGCGAGGGGATTCCGTTGTGCTCGTATTCGTGGATTTCGACGGATTCGAGCGCGTCGAGGTGATTGCGGATAAATTCGTAGCAGCGCCGTCGCTCGTCCGGTCGTGCCGCGCCGCCCGGCATGAGCATGAGATCGCGCGTGAGCGAAATGAGCCGCTGCTTGAGCGATTCATCGCGGTCAATCCCGGTCATAGTTCCACTTGATGGAGGGATGACGGCGGATGAGATCGACCACCGATGCGACATCCCGCGGGTTCTTTCCCAGGGCCAGGAGCTGGGCCTTGGTAACGAGGCCTTGTCCGTTGGTATTGACGTTCACCGGGAGGATTCCACGGTCGCATCCCGGCCGGTAAAGGGTGGCGGTGCGGTCGAGTTCGCGCAGCACCGCGTCACTGGCCCGGGGCTCGGGAAAACGGACATTGCGCATGAGCCAGGCACCTTCCGGGGCGAAACGCCGGGCCAGTACCGCTGGGTAGGTGGCTCCGGTTACCCGGGCGTTGATCTCGCAGAGCCGCGTTTCCGGGACCCCGTTGCGTCGGACAACGTGGAAATCCGCACTGGCGGTTCCCCGGTATCCAAGCCCGTGCAGCCAGCGCCCGGCGACCTCAGCCTGGTAAAGCAGCGCTTCCGTTATTTCCGGAAGGCCGTCCAGGTACGGGGGCGGGGACTGATTGCCTTCGTGGACACTGTCCGCGTTGAGGAATTGGGCCGTGATATCGTACAGGTGCAGGCGCTGGTCGTGCACAAACATCTGGACACTGGGCGAGCCGAGCAATTCGACGCCCGGGACCGAATCGTCGAGCCAACCTTCCACCATACAGGGGCCCTCGTGGAAAAGGTAATCCGGAATTTTCGCCGGCGATGCCGTTTCCATCCGGATCATGCCCACTCCGGAAGCGCCGATCTGGGCCTTGATTACGGCCCGGCCGTAACCCGCTTTGCGGAGGTCCGCCAGGAAGTGGGGCACGTCGGAGGGTTTCTCCGCCAGCAGTGTGTCGAAGCACGGGAGCCCTTCCGCCTGGAGGTGCCGATGCAGGAGCAGCTTATTGTTTCCCCGCTTGCTGCCTTCGAGGGTCGATATCAGTTGCTTGGCGGTCAGTTCGGCGGTCTGGACCAACCGTTCCTCCGTCACGAATCCGTCCATCCACGCGGCGGGATGGTTCCGGATATGGTCGAGAATACGCCTGCGCCGGGGCGCTGTGTCGTTCCCCCCGGTGAATTCCTCGTGGGTCAGGAGTTCCATCTCCGGCAACCCGAGCCCCAACTCGTCGCGAAAGTATTTCAGCAACCGCCCGTCCGCTTCCCGCTCGAGCATCAGCAGGTTCTTTCCGCCGGTGAAGAGGATATCGATGATCGGAACCAGCCGTCCTCCGTACGTTTCCAGGGCGCCGACTTCGTCGCGGAGTTTTTCCGTCTCCTGTTTGTTGCCGAAAAAGAGGGACAGGAGGTTGGCGATAAACACCGCGTTTCGTCCCCAAAACCGGGGTAGGGTTCCCGGGTGCTTATGGACCTCGACGGCATCGGAGGAGTGGGGCATAGGGGTTACCGCGTGAAGGGGATCGAGCGGCCCGCCTCGGGGAGGCGGGCGAGACGAAGTGAGGTTCCCGTGCGGGACGCAACCGTGGTGAAGGGCAATCCTCCGTCCGGTCCTTGGGGGATCGGGTTGCGGGACAGCTTCGCGGCGACGGCCGGGCCCCCCTTGGCGGCGCATGGGCACTGACGGTACATGGAACCTATACCTAAACCAATTCATGCCGGTCGTCCAGTATCTGTTCCGCTTCGTTTCCGGAGTCCGGGAAGCTGATACGGGACCGGGGCGGCGTCCTTCGACGGAAAAGGCTTGTTTCGCCCCGCATTGTGGGTGTTTTGTTAGCCGGAGCCGGAGGGCTTCGCCGGTTGGGTAACCGGCGGCCTTGTCCGAAAATGCCAACCGTTTGTCTATCCCATGTTGATTTACCGTTATCGATTCCCATTCGCCGAATCCGGCGGGGTCCGCCACTCCCCGCTGTCGTCCTTGCGCTTGCGTGCTTCCCCGCGACCCCGTTGGGGCCGGTGGTTGATCCTTTCGGCATTGTTGACCGTGACCTTCATCGGCGGTTGCCGACATCGGCCGGACGCGGCGGGATCCGGGACGGCGGCCGCCCCGGTTTCCGTCCAACCTGCCGCGCCGGGGGCGGTGGCGGATCACGGCATGGTGGCATCCGGCAACCGTCTCGCTTCCGGAGCGGGAGTCGCAATCCTTCGCGCCGGCGGGAACGCGGTCGACGCCGCCGTCGCCACCGCCTTTGCCGTAGCTGTTGTCGACACGGGCAATGCGGGTGTGGGCGGCGGCGGCAGCATCCTGATCTACCTGTCCGGCGATCGCCGGGCCGAGTACGCGGAGTTTTACTCCCGGGCCGGAAGCGGGCGCGGCGACGAGGGGTCGGCCCGGAATGTCGCTATTCCCGGTCACGTGGCCGGTTTGCTCGAAGCGCACGATCGGTTTGGCCAACTGAGGCGTGAAGCGGTTCTCGCGCCGGCGATCCGGCTCGCGGAATACGGTTTTCCCGTCTCGCCCGAATTGAGTGCGGCCATTGCGAGTCATCAATCCAAGATCGAAGAGCATGCCGGGGACGATGCCGTGGCCTTGTTCCTGCCGGACGGAGAACCCCTTCAGCCCGGCGACTGGCTGGTTCAGCGGCAGAAGGCCGCGACGTTACGGCGAATCGCGGCCGGGGGACGCGACGGATTTTACCGGGGGCCGGTGGCGGAAACACTGGTGAAGGATCTCAATGCGGCGGGTAACCCGGCGACCCTGGAGGATCTGGCGGAACTCGAAGTGAATTGGCAGCGTCCGGTGGTCGGCGGGTTTCGGCAGTTTACCGTGATGAGCGCTCCGCCGCCGCTGGGGGGAACCCAGGTGATTCAGCCGCTGGCCATACTCGACCGATTCGAGCTGGCCGAACACGGACTGCCGGCCGAGTCGACGATCGTTACCGGACGGATCACGGACGCGTTCCGCGTCGGGCGTCTGGACTACCGCGATTGGGTACACGATCCCGAAACGCCCGTCCCGGGGGCCGGTCTGACGAGTCCCGCCTATGCCGCACTCAGGAGTGAGTTTGTGGATACCGGGGAAGTCCCGCGGGAGATCCCATCGGGCGATCCCTGGGCCTTCGACGACGAGGCGGGACACGACCGTTTTCGTCACCTGGACCCGTATCCGCCGTCCGCCCGGCCCGGGTCGGTGAGCGCCGGCGACGGGGGCGATACCGGCGAGGACGAGGGTCCCGACTCGGAGCACACGACTCACCTGTCCGTGGTCGACGCCGACCGCAATGCCGTGGCCATCACCATGACCCTGGGACCGTCGTTCGGGGCGGGTTTTTATTCGGCCGGGGCGTTTTTTAACAATGGCATCACCCGGTTCAGCAACAGTCCGGAGGGAAACCGTTGGTCGGACCGGCGTACGCCCCGTTCCAATACAACCCCGACCATTGTCCTGGACGGCGACCAGGTGCGCCTGGTTACGGGCGCCCAGGGGGGATCGCGTATTCCCAACGCCGTTGTCTACAACATCCTCTACGTCCTGGAATACGGATTGTCCGCGAGCGAGGCCATGGCCGGGCCGCGCGCCTTCCCGTTTATCGGAAGTCCCACCCTGAGGGTTGAGCGCGGCTTTCGGGGCGACACGTTGAGCGGTCTGCGGGCGCGCGGGTATCAGGTTGAACCTTACACCCAGCAGGACCGCTACTTCGGCGGTGCCCAGATGATCGTGGTGCGGCCCGACGGTCGTCTCGACGGCGCCGCCGACATGCGCCGGTCCGGCGCCGTTGCCGGTTACTGACGGGGTTTTCCCCGGTCCGCGGGTTGAGTCCGGAGCGGGGACATTGCCGGCGTTGGTTCGATTTTACGACGACGGGCAACCGCGATCGCTCTCATCGAGGCGTGCGCGAGGCCCGCTCGACCTGTTCGAGGTAGCGGGCGACGTGGTCGCGGGGACGGATCTGTTCAGAACAGGTCGTAGTATGGGCTCCTTTCTAAGGTCTCTGGGCCTGACAATAAGTGGAAAGCACACAGCGAATGGACGCACTGGTGTTTATTGCTTGGCGTGGGACAAGGCGTTGCATGCTTTTCTAAAGGACATGCAGGACATTGAAAAACGAAGTCTTGCGGCGGAAAGATTCG
>PXDC01000104.1 GCA_003565135.1 Verrucomicrobiota bacterium | reverse complement strand
CCGAGGCCGTGCCGGTCAGGAGCAACGTCCAGCCAAACAAAGCAACCAGGGCCGTCGACAGCCAGCGTATCGGCCGGCGGGCACAAGGGTCTCCGGTTAAATCGATCAGGGGCAACCTTTCCGTTCGAGTCGTTTTCATAGATGAGGCGGGTTTTCGGCTTTCAACGGCCAACCTTCCAGCAAACGAAATTTCCCCCGAACCGCAAAACCATTAGAATGTTATGGAAACATCGACTTCCCCGTTCTCCCCGGACCCGCACCTCGATTTTAGCTCGAGTCCGGCTTGTTACCGCCCAAATTCACCTGGATCCGAACAACCCGAAAAACAACGCCTCCTACAGCCCGGAGATCAGGTGTCGGATCGTCAGTCCGACGCACACACCGGCGACGATTAACCCGACAAATCCGGCGATCAGCTCGTCCATGGGATCTTCGTCGCTCAGCTTCACTTTGCCGCAGGTGACGATTCGCACCACAATCCGGCCGAGCTTCTCGCAGAACTCGTAGAACAGAACGTCGACAAGGTATTTGAGAATGCCGGAAAGCAGGTTCATGGCGCCTTCAGGGCGACAGCGGCGGCACGACTCCGATAAAAGACCAGGAGGCGTTGGGTCGCCCGGGTGAAGGCGACGAAGATTTTTTTCGTATTACCGCGAATACGCTCGGTCCGCTCGGAGTCGTCGAGATCGAGCGCGTTCTCCGACTCAAGGAGCGAATCGATCCCCAGGAAAATGACGACCGGGGCCTCGATGCCGGTACAGGCGTTGAGCGAGCAAACGCGGATCCTGTCGCGGTCCGGGGCCTCCCTTGCATCGACGACCATACCGGGATGCCGCTCTTCGAGATGCCGGACCAGGCCTTCGATTTGTCGCGCGTCGGCGTGGATGACGAGGATTCCCCCCGGCGAAAGACCTTTGGCAAGGGCGGCGGAGAGTTCATTGGCGACGCGCGCGCGTTCGTCCTGACTGGTTGCCATTTGAACGATCTTCGGCTCTTCGCCCGAGGACATTTCTCCGAGGACCTCTTTGGTCGGAAGGTTGACTTCCCCCTCCTCCGAAGGCAACCGGCGTTGGTAGAAGCGCCTGGCAAAGTCCAGGATCTGCCGCGTGTTGCGGTACGGGCGGACAAGGCGCTGCGAACGCCCCCGCACTTCGCTTCCCAGCACCTGGTGCCAGGACCGCCCGTTGCGCAGAAAGCCTTGCGTGGGATCGGCCACCATAAAGAGTTGCCCGCGATCAGGGTGAAGCGCCGCCTTGATACAGGCGAACCAGACGGGGGCAAAGAACTGTGCTTCGTCGATAAAAACAGCGTCGTAACGGGGAAGGCGGACTTTCCCCTTGCGGATATTTCGGAGGAAGGCCGCAGGGATACCCGACCAATCGTTCGTCCCGGTCCGTTTTAACTCTTTCCGGTAGTATTGAAACAGCCTGAAAACGTCACTCCGCTGATTCTTTCCCAGGGCCTTCTGGCGCCCGACCCGGTCGGTATTCAAGTACCATTCCTCGGTCACGGCGTCGACCGCGTGGTCACAAATCCATTCGAATTCGTCGCGAAGAAAGTCCACCGACAGCCAGAGACCGGGCGCACGTTCGCGCACGAGCCGTCCCGTAATTTCCTTTTGTTTCCCGTCGGGAATCACGCGAAACGGCATCAATGAAGCAATCCAGGCATAAAAGGTTGTCCATTTGACCTGCACATCCGGATCCAATTCACGGATACGCATCTCCAAGTCCGCCCGCAGAGGTTTGTTGTGGGTGAGCACAAGCAGTGTCGAACCCGGTTGCAGTCTCGCCATCATTCGCGCGCGCATCAGGAGCACAAGCGTTTTCCCACAACCGGCAACGCCGGTGATCAGCCGAAGACCACCGGAATCCACCGCCTGCCGGGCCTCCTCCGACAGTTCCAGGTCCCGCTTCACCGCCGCTTCCTGGTCATAGTCGAGAAAAAAGTCGGTTTGGGTGGGCGCGTGCGAACGGTCCCGTTTCGCCCGGTGCGGCGCCCAGTCCCTGGGAATAGCCGCTTCCGGTGAAAACGATCCCTGCAGGCGTTTGAGCAGAAGGTCGTCGAGCGGGTTTCGCGCCGATTCCCGAAAATGCCCGTGGAGGGCGTCCGGACGGCACGATTCCCTTCCGAGCAATCGGTAGCCGGGCCAGTTCGCCATTTCCGCAATGCGTTCCACGCTCTTTCCGGAGGCCTTGGGAAAGAGAAGCCATTTCTCGACCGGGATCCGCCCACGTCCGTCGCCTCCCAGGTCCTCCATTACGGTCGTGATGAAGCGCTCCATCCGGTGATGTTCGGCCAAATCGAGCGATTCGGCGAGAACGCCCGAGGCGAAAAGATCGCCCTGCAAAAGGGAATCGACTTCCTCGGTGGTGGCTTCACTGATCCCGAGCAGAAATACGTAACGTTCCCGGTACACAACGAAAAATTCCGGACGCTGCTTCCCGTCCAACGGATAGGAGACCCGGCAAACGAGGTCCTCGGCTTCGATCCTCTTGAGCGCCGTGTAAACTTTGGCGACGGCCTTGGAAAACCTGGCCGGAACCGTCTCGGGTAACATTCTTGCCATCAGGTTTTCAGCACAAACGATGCGTTCTTGAGATCCCTCCACAAACCGACCGCTTCCTGGATGTCCGGGTCGTCAGGCTGCGGATGGAGGAAACGGTCGCTCGCCATCACGATGACCTTGGTGCGCGCCCGCGTCACGGCAACATTGAGGCGCGGAGGGAGGTAAAGGAATTCCCGGATGTGGGCGATGAACCCGGGATCGCTTGCGGCGGTGCTTATGATGATCAACTCCCGTTCCTGACCCTGCATGCGTTCGACGGTGTCGATAACGATCCGGTTCACGAAGTCGTCCTCGACATCCGGGTTCGCCCGCAACCGCCGCCGGATGGTGCGCGCCTGGCGACGGAAGGGAGTCACGATTCCAATCTCACCGGGCGATTGACCGCCCCGGAGCAGTACCGCAACGATCTGCATTACCAACGAGGCCTCTTCCGCTGAATACTGTCGCGTGTTCACCCCGCCGGTTTCCAGCCAGACGAGGCTGTTTTCCGGCGCCAGGACGTCCCGGAGCCACGGCTTGAGGGGACCTCCTCCCTCCAACACAAACCTCCGGCGGGCGCAGGATTCCGCGGCAACCAGTTCGCCCCGGTAAAACTGTTCGCTCGCCCAGTTCGTAATATCCCGGTTCATACGGTAAGTCACACCCAGCATCACCCGCTCGCGGTTCCTTTCGAGCCGGCCGAAGACAGAATGACCGGGCGCGTCCCAGGTGGGAACGGATTGGACGACGGGGGGCAACTGTTTCGGGTCGCCGATAATCACGTATACCTCGCCACTAAGCATG
>PXDC01000022.1 GCA_003565135.1 Verrucomicrobiota bacterium | reverse complement strand
CTCCCGCCGCAGGACTTCGTAGGCGGGCTCGGACGAAGCCATGCGCTCGTGGAAGGCGTTCATCCGGGCGGTGGTCGTCCGGGGCAGAATGACGTACTCGTACCGTCCCTCCTCCGGGGCCGTGCCGTGATTGAGCCAGCCGCTGGCGAAGTCGCCGGTGGTGGCTTCCCGGGTTTTGTTGTGACGCGAATGTTGCGTCGCTCGGCGGAAACCCAGTCGGTGCCCGGGTGGCAACCAGAAACCATTGCCGACCGAATCGATCACCCAGAAGGGGGATTCCGGGGTGGTGTTCCAGCTCCACGGAAAGGTCGAAACCGGCGATCCCGGCGGCATGAACGTCAGGGGCGCCCGGTTCTCGTCGAGCGCGACCTGGAAGAGGGTGGTTTCGACCGGCGCGTCGGCGTGATCGGAGGCAACACCCGTGCCGAGGGCGATGACCCTGCCGTCGGCGGCGAAATAGGATTTGCGGGCTTTTAAGGTGTGGTCGAAAAAGGCTTCGTTGAGAATCATGCCGAACGCTCCGGCATCCCCCGCCGTAACCGCGCCGGCAAAGGTTTCCCGCGATCGCAGCATCAGGGTGCCCGCGCGCGGGCTCTCCAGTTCGTCCAGGGGGAGGTGGACGCCGGTAGTCCCGGGCAGCCGGTTCCAGTCCCAGCCGGCTTCGCGGAAACCGCTGGCTCCGCGGTCCGGTGGAAACAGGATCTCGGCCGTCCCGTTGCTTTGGTACCGCCCGTAACGGTTGTCCGCGGCGTAGATCTCGGAGGACCAGACGTACCGGCTGTAGCCTTTGAAGCTGACCATCCAGTCAGCGGACCGGTACACGGCGTGATGGGCAAAGGGGAAGGTGTGGAATCCGGTTGCGTCCTCGGCCTCGATTCCGGCGCCGTCGAACAGGTCGCCCAGGTCGCCGCCCGGGTGGCCCCAGAGACGGAGGTAGGCGGCCGCGATCTTCCGGTCGGGCGGATGACCCGTATCCGGATCCGGATACTGCGAGAGCGCGGCGAAGCCGGCGCGCGCCGCGCCGATGCTCCCGCTGAAGGGATGCCGCCCGCTGATCCCGATGGGCCAGTCGAGCGGATGGGAGTAGGCGCGGGCCGCCAGCAGGACGTTGCGGAATGCCATACGGGCCGGTTCACCGTATTCGAAGGGGCCGTCGCGCAGCGTGTCAAAGAGGTGACTCAGGGTGCTGATGGCGCCGATGCCGTAGGCCGGGTAGTGGCCGTTGTGGTGAAAGGTCGTGCCGTCGGGTTTGAAGCCGTTGGCGTCGCCGGGACGGAAATCGGAGATGCGCCGGCCCATCGATTCGGCGTAGGTTCGGAGCCACGCCACCTGGATCCGCTCGTCTGGCTCCATCAGGATCGCGAGCAACTGGCCCTGGGCGAGGGTGTTGAAAAAATCCATGTTGGGGGCGACGTCATCGTCCAGCAGGCTCCCCGCCTGCCCGTACCAGCGGGCCGCTTCGCCCATTTCCCCGAGGATTCCCGCGTCGTGGAAAATATCCCGTGCCAGGTAGACCGCCCGCATGTATTCGCGACTCTGATACCCGTAAAGAAACAGGCATCCCTGGTTGCTCCCCGCCGCCCATCCCTGGTCCAGGAGGTGTTCGGCCATGAGAACGATCATTGCTTCGAGGCGATCCCGGAGCCCGGTATCGGTGGTGCGGTGCCACGCGCGGGCCATGTGCAGCATGAGGGTGGTGAATTCCTGGAAGTCGTTGGGTCCGTCCTCACCCTCCAGTTCCGCGGCAAGGCCGGGCGGGTACGCGAATTCCGGGTAGCGGCGGTAGTAGACCGGATTGCCCCGAACCCGTCCGTTCTCCCGCCGGACCCGGAATTGATTGAGGTGCGCCTCCCATTGGTCCACCGCGGCGGCGGTGACCGTGCCGGTCCCGGCAAGACGGCGGTCCCAATCCTCGCGAAGCTCCCGGGCCCCCGCGACTTCGGCGGGTGACGGCTGGACGGGCGCGGGTTGCCGCCGGTACCAGTGGACCCGGTTCTCCCACATGCTGCGGGGCTGCCCCTCCCGGATAAACGGCACCTGCCGGTCCGCGTACTGGAAGCGGGTGTCCATCGCCCGCCCCACGATTACCTGGTCGAGGAGGAGACTCCCCGATTGGGGCGGCGTTCCGGTCAGGGTCCAGCGCACGCGATCGATGGTGTTCGAGCCGCCGCCCGTCATGCTCGAATAGGGAACGAAGACGGTCCTCCATCCGGTGAAATCAAGCTCCATCTCAAAGGAACGCGTGTCGCCGTCGGCGGAACGCAGCTCCGCCCGGAGCCGGGCTTCCGGCAGAGGCGTTTCCAGGCGAACCCATTGCGAAAAAACCCGGTGACCGGAGCCGGTGGAAGCCGGGGAAAGGTGCCAGGTCAGGACGTCGCCCGTCTCGGTCCACGCCCATTCGAGGCAGCGGTCGCCCCGCAGGGAGCAGGTATCGACGACCTGAATACCGGATCCGCCGCCGGCGACACTCCATCCGTCCGGCACTGCCGGACCCGAAAACAGTTCCCACGCCTCTCCCCGGGCCCGGTCGGCGAACACCGCGAGGCAAACGAGCAGGAATAGGGCCGGGCGGATCATCTCCGCGGGCTTCAGGCGGGGACGCGGGAGCGCGCGGCGCGACGGCGCCACAAGAGGACGCCGGCGGTGACGGCGGCCAGCCACCAGGCGTAGGTCGCGGGCTCGGGAATCGGCATCACCTCGCCGGCGGAGGCGCCGATACGGAACTCGTCGAAGAAACCGGTCGTGTTGGCGCCCTTGTCGAAATTAAAACTGGCCAGGGCCGAGACTTCGCGGTCGGTCAGCGCGGCGACCGCTTCGGCACCCTCCGACAGGTCGAGAAGATTGTCCGGGTTGACCCAGACGGTCATGGTCGAATCGGCCGACCCCGAGCCGACGTTGGTCAGTTGCCCGACAAAAAGCTGACCCTGGGGTTCCTCGTCGGTGGTGTGGTTGACAATGTCGAGGGACGCGACCGAACCGCCGTCCTGGTTGAGGCGGAAGTTCCCCGAACCGTCGTTCTGGATGCGGAACTGGATGCCGCCGCCCGCGTCGAGGAACTGGAGATCGTAGTTCCAGCCGCTGTCGGTGGTGCGGATGTTCAGGAAACTGAACCAGACCTCCCCGGAGGCCGGCTCGGCAAAGGACCGGTTGAGCGCGCCCGCGCCGCTACCGGCGGCCCGCAGTTCGAGGCTGCCGGGGGAGGTGACGAGGTTGTTCCCGTGGGTGTCGGTATACCCGAGCGAGTACGACGACGCCCAGTAGCGGTTAAGGTTGCTTTCGTTGGCGGAGGTGTCGACCGACCAGTTGCCGTCCCAGCCGGCGCCGCCCCCGAGGCTGTCGACGGTGGCGCCGTCG
>PXDC01000199.1 GCA_003565135.1 Verrucomicrobiota bacterium | reverse complement strand
TCGATCAGCAGCAGTTTCAGCGGAATCACCCAGACGATGATCCACCACATTTCCCCGCGGACGTAGTCCGGGACCGCAAAGTCGAAGCGAAGCTGATACGCAAACCACAGACTGGCCAGGTTGATGAGCGAATAGGCGATCGCGAGAAAGGCGAAACGGTGACCGGACGTGCCGGAGAAGCGACGTTTTACGCTACCTGAAGAGGACGACAGCGATGAGCGAAGGGAAAATGCCATAGGAAGGAAAGGCTACCTTGTGAGCTGCCCGCGGCACGGTAAAGCAATTTTATCCCCGTTGCGGCGACACCGGAAGGAAAGTCCGGCCGTTGCTCGCGCCCGGAAACCATCTATACTGTCCGTCATCCGGTTTTTCGCAAACAGCTACTATCCCGTGGTTGTGGCGACCGGGTATATCCCGCGAGATCCGGGGACCCGGAGAATCGGGGGGATAACCCCCCTCGCTACGAAGGAATCCGAAAACGTGGCGACGGGGAGTATATCGGGGATTGACGGGCGCGGTGCCTTTGTCGACATAAGGCGCATGCGCGCAGTGATTCAACGGGTGTCGTCCGCCTCGGTCGAGGTGGACGGCGTGACCAGGGGCAGCATCGGCCGAGGCCTGGTGGTCCTGGCCGCGGTGGAGACTTCGGACACGGGGGACGACGTCGAGTGGATGGCGAAGAAACTTGTCCAATTGCGCATTTTTACCGGCCCGGAGGGGCGGATGGACCTGTCGCTGGCGGATATCCGGGGACAGCTCCTCGTGATCAGCCAATTCACCGTTCTCGGGGTCACCCGGAAAGGGACCCGTCCGTCCTTTCACCGCTCCGCCGGTCCACCGGAGGCGGTTCCGCTCTATGAGGCGCTGGTGCGCCGGGCGGAGGCGCTGCTCGGCACCCCGGTTGCCACCGGTGTTTTCGGAGCGGAGATGCGGTTGTCTTTGACCAACGAGGGCCCGGTCACCATTATTCTCGATTCACGACGAAAGGATATTTGAGCAACCATGAAAAAAGCACTTTTTGTTTGGGGAGGGTGGAAGGGTCACGAGCCGAAACAATGCGTCGACCTCTTCGCCCCGATCCTGGAGGAGCGGGGTTACGAGGTTGAGATTTCGGACACCCTGGAGGTCTATGCCGACGGCGAACGCATGAAGACCTTTGACCTGATCGTGCCGATGTGGACCATGGGCGAATTGCCGCGGGAGTCGGAAGACGGCCTGCTGGAGGCCGTCAAGCAGGGCACCGGAATCGGCGGGTGGCACGGGGGCATGGGCGACGCCTTTCGCAAGCAGACCCGCTACCAGTTCATGGTCGGCGGCCAATGGGTCGCTCATCCCGATAACATCCGCGATTACACGGTCCATATCGTCGACCACGAGGACGAGGTCACGCGGGGTATCCCCGACTTCCGCATGAATTCCGAGCAGTATTACATGCATGTCGATCCGTCCAACAAGGTTCTGGCGACGACGACCTTTGAGACCGAAAGCGCCCCCTGGGTCAACGGGACGGTCATGCCGGTGGTCTGGAAACGCCGCTGGGGTGACGGCCGGGTTTTTTATTCCTCCCTCGGTCACGTTCGCAAGGATTTCGATGTGGAGGAGGCACGGGAAATCCAGGTGCGCGGGCTGCTTTGGGCAACGCGGTAAGGGATCGTTCCGGTTGTCATGGGGGTTGACGGGAGCAAAGGGGCGGCGCCGATCTACTGCGGAACCGGCTCAGGCGGATCGCCGGGCCGGTCCCGGGCCTTCGGCCGGATCGGACGCCCCGCCCGCGCCTTGATTGTCCTGTTCGTTGTCTTCGGCGCGGTGGGGGATGGGCGGAGCGCCGAGCCGAATGGCGAGGCACCGCTGGAGACCGAACCCGTTGTCGTCACGGCCGGCCGCGTGCCCCAGGACCCCGCCCACACACCGCTGAACGTGACCTATTTCGACGAGGATGCCCTGACGGCGAGTCCGGCCCTGACGGCGGATGACTTTCTGCGGCGGGTCCCCGGGTTCAGCCTGTTCCGGAGGACCAGCAGCCTGGTGGCGCATCCCACGACCCAGGGGGTGTCGCTGCGCGGTATCGGGCCCTCCGGTGCCAGCCGTTCGCTGGTGCTCTACGACGGAATTCCGGTCAACGATCCTTTCGGCGGCTGGGTCTACTGGAGCCGAATGGACCTGGAGAACGTCGAGAGGATCGAGGTGGTGCGGGGCGGCGGTTCCACCGTGTGGGGAAACGCGGCACTGGGCGGGGTCATCCACCTGGTGCCGCGGCGTCCCGAACCGGCCGCGTTGCGGACCACCGCGAGCTACGGCATTCGCGACACGGAGCGTTTTTCCTTTTACGCCAGCGAGGTTGCGGGTCCGGTGGGGCTTTCGTTCGAGGGGCGTCATTTCAGTACCGGAGGTTATAAGCGGGTACGGGAAGATCAGCGCGGCGACGTCGATATCGAGTCTTTTTCCCGTCACAGTCTTCTGAACGGGGCGTTGACCTACGCCCTCTCCCGGGAAGCCCGCCTGACCGTCAGGGGGGGGTGGTTTTCCGAAACCCGGGGGAACGGCACGCCGCTGACCGGGAACGCGTTCGAGTCCGGGCGGGTGAGCGCGAAGCTCGAAGCCGTCGGTGCCGACGGCTCGGCCTGGGACTGGGTGGCCTACGGCGAGCGGGGATCCGGAGAGAGCACGTTTTCCTCGGTGGATGAAGACCGGAATACGGAGACCCTCGTGCTCGATCAGTACCATATTCCCTCCCGGACGGCGGGCACCGGCGTCCGCCATACGCGGGAGTCGGGTGATGGTCGGGTCCTGACCGTCGGGGCGGACGGGCGCTGGGTCGCGGGCGAAACCAACGAACGCGTTGTTTTCCAGGGCGACGACCGGAAGGCGGGCGGGGAGCAGTACCTGGCGGGACTATTCGCGGAGTCGACCTTTGAACCCGATGCCTCCTGGCAGTTTTCCGCCGGTGGCCGCATCGATTACTGGCGGCAACACGGGGGGTTCCTCGATCCTCCCAACGAGGAGCGCGAACGGTTTGCCGACCGGGACGGGTCGGTTTTCAATCCGCGGGCCGGGGCGATCTACCGGCCCGTGCCGGGAACCGCATTGCGAACCGCGGTTTACCGGGGATTCCGGCTGCCGACGGTAAACGAGTTGTACCGCCCGTTTCAGGTCGGCGCGGACGTGACGGAGGCTAACGCCGCGCTCGATCCCGAACGCCTGACCGGTTGGGAAATCGGAGGCGACCAGGACCTGGGGGAACGGAGTCGCGTCCGGGTCACCGCGTTTTGGAACGAGGTGCGCAATCCGGTGGCCAACGTAACCGTGGGCGATACCGCTATGGGGGGAAGCCTTCGCCAGCGCCGCAATCTCGAT
>PXDC01000284.1 GCA_003565135.1 Verrucomicrobiota bacterium | reverse complement strand
GCATGAAGATGCAACAGCCGCCGCGCCCCGGCGCGGCGGGGGGGAAACCCCGGCCGCCGATGCCCCCGCCGCCGCGAAAGCCGGGTGCGGGAGGCGCCCAGAAAAAGGCGGCCGAACAGGAAGCCGCGCCGGCAGCTTCCGGCGATTCCAAGGGAACCGTCGTCGGTCTGGCCGTCGACGTGATCGCGGCCGCCGTGGCGGTGGTTTTCGCTTACCTCCTCTACACGAAATACTAGGCTATTTTTTATGTCAGATAAAATCCAGGAACTGAATTCCGAAAATTTCCAGAGCACGATCGACTCGGCCCCGGAGCCCGTGCTGGTCGACTTCTGGGCTCCCTGGTGCGGCCCCTGCAAGGCGATCGCTCCGGTCCTCGAAGAACTGGCCGACGAGATGAACGGCCAGGTCAAGATCTGCAAAGTCAATATCGACGACCACGGCGACATCGCCGCCAACCACAACGTCCGGGCGATCCCGACCCTGCTCCTGTTCAAGAACGGCAACGTGGCCGAACAGGTTGTGGGCATGACCAACAAGGAAGACCTGAAGAGCCGGATCACGGCTCACGTTTGAGTCCCCGGCGGACGGCGACGCCCCGGCGTCGCGCCCGCCAGGTTCCAAGCACCGGGACGTCCTTTGGGGCCGCCCCGCTGATCAACCTCCAAAACCCGGGATTACCGACCGCCCCTCAGCGGGCCCGATAAGGCCTTCAGCGGCGTCACGCCAGGGAACCGCCGCTGAAGGACGCCCAGCATGTCCGACGACAAGTCCTCCTTCAACGGTATCGTCCTCGTTCGCTCCCTCTGGTTGCTTCTCGGGGTGTTCGCCTGTTCCACCGCGGTCATCATGATCAAGGCGAGCGAGACCCACCCGGTCGTCCTTTCCGCCTATCGCCTGCTGCTCGCCTCCGCGGTCCTGACCCCGGTCTTCGTTTACCACCTGCGGCGCGAGGGGTGCGACTACCGGCTGGTCCACCTCAAACGCTCCCTTATACCCGCCCTGCTCCTCGCCCTCCACTTCATATCCTGGGCCCTGGGCGCCCGGCTGACGTTCGCCGCCAACGCCAGCCTTATCGTCAACATGGTGCCGCTGGTCATGCCGTTCATTCTGCTCACCCTGCTGCGGGAACGGGTGCACGGAAGGGAAATTGCCGGAACGTTCTTCGCTCTCGGCGGCGTCGGTCTGATCGGTTTCTCCGACTACACCCTGGATGCGGGCCTTCTTTTCGGTGATTTCGTCTGTTTTGTATCCATGCTGCTGTTCGCCCTCTACCTCGCGCTGGGCCGGCGCAACCGCGATTTCAGCAACGTCTGGCTTTATCTTGTCCCTCTCTACTGGATGGCCGGAATTATCTGCCTGCTGGCCTCCGTCGCCATGGGCCTCCCCCTGACCGGACACAGCGGAACCGAGTACGGCCTGCTCCTCGGCCTGGCCCTCATCCCCACCATCGTGGGACATTCGATTCTCAATTACTCCCTCAAGTTTTTCCGCGGACAAGTGGTCAGCGTCGTCAACTTGTGCCAATTTATCTTCGCCGGGACCATGGCCTACCTGATCTTCAGCGAAATTCCCGCTCCGGCCTTTTACGCCGCCGCCGCCCTCGTCGCGGGCGGCGCCTGGGTCGTCCTCCGGCAAAAATAAAACCGTGGGCGCCGCCCGACTCCTTCCTCTTTCCCGCTTTACACGGGTGCCTTCCAGGCCTACATTAACGCATCATGTATTTCACCCTCGAGCAGTCGATGGCATTTGTCCAGAACTGGGGAGCCCCCCAGATTCTGTTGATCCTCTTTATTATCCTGCTCCTTTTCGGGGCGAAGAAACTCCCCGAGCTCGCCCGCGGCATGGGAAAGGCGCTTCGCGAGTTCAAGAGCGCCACCAAGGATATCGAAGAGGACATCCGCTCGGCCATGGATGAGACGGATGATGCCGCGCCATCCGAAAAGCGGAAATCCTCCGCCGCAAAACCGGCCGAACCGGAGCGCGAGAAGGAGGCGTCCCGCGACACCTCATCGTCGACCTGAACGGTCGCCGCCGCGACCATCCCCCCGCCCCCGGATTTTTCCGGGCCGGTGTATCTGCGCCGCGTACGCCCCCGTCACCGTGTTCGCGCGGCCCGCGGCCACCGCGGATTTGTTTTGACTTTCCGGTGCCCCGGGAAAAGCTGGGGACCTACCGCCGGGGCCGATTCCGGTTCGTCGGCCCATGGCACAGATCACATTCCCAGGTAATCGATTATGGCAGGAAAATTTCTCGGCGTCTTCTCGAATGATATCGGCATCGACCTCGGCACGGCCAACACACTCGTCTTTGCCAAAGATAAAGGCGTCGTTTTGCGCGAACCGAGCGTGGTCGCCATTCACGCCAATACCCGCAAGGTACTCGCGGTCGGCTCGGAGGCCAAGATGATGCTCGGGCGGACCCCCGGAAACATCATCGCCATCCGCCCCATGAAGGACGGGGTCATCGCCGATTTCGACATCACCGAAGCGATGTTGCGCTACTTCATCAAAAAGGTGCACAACAACGTGAAGGTCATCCCCCCCCGGGTGGTGGTCGCCATCCCCTCCGGAATCACCGAGGTCGAAAAACGCGCCGTCAAGGAATCAGCCATTCACGCCGGCGCCCGCGAAGTGCTCCTCCTGGAGGAACCCATGGCCGCTTCCATCGGCGTCGGCCTGCCGGTGGAGGAACCCGCCGCCAACATGATCGTCGATATCGGCGGCGGCACCACCGAGGTGGCCATTATTTCCCTGGCCGGAGTGGTCTTTTCCAAAAGCATCCGGGTGGGCGGCGACGAGTTCGACTCCGCCATCATCAACTACATGAAACGCGCCTACAACCTGATGATCGGGGAGCGCACCGCCGAGGAAATCAAACTGCGAATCGGTTCCGCCTACGCGCTCGACGAAGAATTGAGCATGGAGGTGAAAGGTCGTGACTCGGTTGCCGGACTGCCCAAAACCCTTCACGTCACCTCCCAGGAGATTCGCGAAGCGCTCGCCGATACGGTCAATTCCATTGTCGAACTTGTGCGCAACGCGCTGGAGCGCTGCCCGCCCGAACTCTCCGCCGACCTGGTCGACCGCGGATTCATCCTCGCCGGAGGCGGCGCCCTCCTGCGGAACATCGATCGCCTCCTGAGCGAATCGACCGGCCTGCCGGTCGTGGTTGCGGAAGACGCTCTCAGCGCGGTCGCCATCGGCACCGGCGCCGTCCTGGAAGACCTGAATTTCCTGCTCCTTCACGTGACGACGTCTTCCAAATCCTGATCTTGCCCATTGGCCATTCGACGTTTTGTGCAGGCCCGCCCGTTTCTCGTCCTCGCCATAGTCGTCGGGGTTTGGCTGGTCCTTCCCGCCATCCTGAAAACGCTGCTGCGGACCGGATTTTACGAACTGCAGGCCCCCGCCGTCCAAACCTCCTCGCTCATCAGGGACGTCCAGGATTACTGGTCGTTCCGCTCCTATTCCAAGGACGAACTCATCGAGGGCATCCGCGACCTCGCGCGCCAGCACGCCGATCACGAACTGCGGCTTCAACAAGCCGCCGGCCTGGAGAGGGAAAACGAACGGCTGGAGCGGATGCTCGAACTGCCGGAGCGCGAAGGATTCCGGTACGAAATCGCCCGGGTGGCCCGCAGAGATATGAGCGCCTGGTGGCAGCGCCTCGTCATCCGCAAAGGCCGCAACCACGGCATTCCGCAGGGAGCGCCGGTGGTCTTCGCCGGGGGGGTTGTGGGCAAGGTCAGCGAGGTCTACCTCAACACCGCCGTGGTCGACCTGATTTCGAGCAACGCGGTTCGGCTCGCCGCCCGAATTGACGGCGACGACCGTCCCATCAGCTATCAGGGCGGCGTCACCCCGCCCTTCGCCCCGGCGGAAGGCGTCGCCGAGTTCGTTCCCCTCGACACCCGGGCCACGGTTGACGCGCCCCGGGAAATCGTCACCTCCGGCCTGGGAGGCGTCTTCCCTCCCGGTATTTTCATCGGCCGGATCACCGACCTCGAACCGAGTGCGGACGGCCTTTTTCAGACCGGCCGGGTGCGGCTGGACGAACGCCTCAACAACCTCTACGAGGTGGCCATCCTGGTACCCGCGAACGACCGACCCCGGGAGGAGCCTTCTCCGTGACCATCGAACTGCGCACCATCGTGGCCGCGGCCATCACCCTGCTGGTTCTTTTCCTGGTCGGGGAAGGCAATCACTACCTGTCGCCTTTAAATACTCACCTCTACGTCGCCGGCCTGCTCATAACCTTTCCCATCCTCCGATTCAGCTACCGCCAGGGATTCGTTTTCATCGTTCTCATCGCCCTGTTTTACGACTCCGCCGCCGCCACCCCCTTCGGTATCAGCCTGATTCTTTTCCTCCTCGCCCACACCGTGATCTACTCCCTCCGTTCGCGTTTTCCGCGGGAAGAGACCTCCGCCGCCCTGGCGGTCGCCTTGCTTATCAACGGCAGCCTTTTCCTCGCCCTCGCGCTGATCCAGTCCACCGACAACCCGGCACCCGCCGTCTACTGGCGACGCGCGATCGCGGACCTGTTCCTGTCCCAGATCGTTGTCATTATCCTCGCCGGCTGGTTTTTCTCGCTCCAAATCGAGGCGCTCAGGTATTTCGGAATTCATCTTGAAAACGAACAGCGCCAGGCGGAATAATAGGGAACGAGGAATCCGGACCCGGGCGCCCGCCACCGCCGGGCGGAAAAAACGAATCCCGGCCCACGCGATCGATGCATGAACCAGCTCCTTGAGAGTCACAAGAACTACAACCCGCGTCTCAGGCTGTTTTACGCGGTGGTTGCGGCCCTGGTTCTGGTTTTGCTCTGCGGCCTCGCCTACCGTCAGCTTATCAGCGGCTCGGTCTACAGCGACCGCGAGGAAATCCAGAACCTTCGCCGCATCCTGGTTCCCGGCCCCCGGGGCAACATCTACGACCGCAACGACAATCTCCTGGTCGGCAACCGGCCCCGGTTTGCCGCCGTCGTCTACCTGGCCGAGCTGCGCACGGAATTCCGCAGCGAGTTCGCCCAACTCCGCCGCCCCTACATCGACCGCGGCCTCAGCACCGATGGCGTCCCTCTCCCCAGCATGGCGCGGGCGGCGGTGGTGCAGCGTTACCTCGACGAGATTAACGAAATCCTCGGACGCAACGAAACCGTCGATTCAGTCAAACTCGAGCGCCACCTGCGACAGGAACTGATTCTGCCGTACTTCCTCATCAACGACCTCCAACCGGAGGAATACGCCCGGCTCCTCGAACAGATTCCGATCGACTCGCCCATCCAGGTTTACAGTTCCAGCGTCCGCCACTACCCCCACGGTTCCGCCGCCTCCCATGTCCTGGGTTACGTCGGATCCACCCTGGAAATACCGGAAGAAGGGGTCCCCGGCGAAAAACTCATGACCTTCAACATCCGGGGAAGCGAGGGGCGCGAAGGGCTCGAACGCTACTTCGACGATCGCATCCAGGGACAGACGGGGGGAGAGATCTGGGTCGTCGATCCGGCCGGCTTCCAGCACGAACGGATAAAAAAGCGGCGGGCGGTGCAGGGCGAAGATATCGTTACCAGCCTGGACATAGCCCTCCAGAAAACCATGGAAGAGGCGCTCGGCACCCACACCGGCGCGGCCGTCGCGCTGGATCCGCAGACCGGCGAAGTACTCGCCATGGCCACCCATCCCAACTACGACCTGAACGCGTTTTCCCCCGCGCTCTCCTCCGCCGTGGCCCGGGAAATCAACGAGTCCGGGGCCTGGCCCAACCGCGCCACCCAGGGGCTCTACCCCCCCGGTTCCACCTTCAAAATGATCACGGCCATGGCCATGCTCAAGGACGGCCTCATCACTCCCGACACAACCGCCTACTGCCGCGGGGTTTACCGGGTCGCCGGCCGGAATTTCCACTGCCACAATCGGGCCGGCCACGGGGAAGTCGACCTGGCCGAGGCGCTCAGTGTCAGCTGCAACGTCTATTTTTACGAATTCGGCATCGAGGCCGGCATCGATCGCATTGTCGCCGAAGCCCGACGGCTGGGCCTGCACGAAAGGACCGGCGTCGAACTCCCCTCCGAAACGGGGCGAATGCTGGTGGGAAACCCGGAATGGAAACGCCGGGTCCACAGCACTCCCTGGTTCCCCGGCGACACCGCGAATATTTCCATCGGCCAGGGATACATCCGCACCACGCCCCTGCAGATGGCGGCCCTGACCGCCGCCTTCGCCACCGGGCGGGACCGGGTCCAGCCCACGCTCCTGCGGGGCGGCCCGAGCGACATCCCCGCCACCGCTCCGGTCGGACTCCGGCCCGCCCATTACCAGAGCATTCTGCGGGGCATGATCGAGGCGGTGGAAACCGGAACCGCCCGCAACGCCCGCCTGCCCGGAATCCCCATCGCCGGAAAGACCGGTACCGCCCAGGTCCCGTCGCGGGCGGGACGTCTGCACATGGCCTGGTTCGTCGGCTTCGCTCCCGTAGAGGAACCGGCCATCGCCCTCGCCGTCCTGGTCGAGGGCACCCATCCCGACGACAACTACGGGGGCGGCGCCACCGCCGCCCCCATTGCCCGCGAGATCCTGCGCCGGTTTTTCGCCGACCGCGACCCCGATACCCTGGCGGCGGCCGACCGGTGAGCCGGTCCGCCCGCCCCGCACCTCCGGACTCGTTCTCCTCCCATCCGGATCCCTCTGATAAAACAACCCGCAGCGACACGTATGCCAGCCACCCGATCCAAGCGTTCCGTCCGTACCGCTCTGCCGCAACCGCCCGCTATCCTGGAACAACGGATCGGCCACAGCTTTCGCAACCCCGGCCTCCTGGCCGAAGCCCTCACCCATCCCTCCCGCCAGGCGGAAAACGACCGTCCGGACGTTGCCGCCCACAACCAGCGCCTGGAATTCCTCGGCGATTCCGTCCTCAACCTGATCCTCTCGGAGACCCTGTTCTCCGCGTTTCCCGAAGCCCGGGAAGGTGACCTCAGTCGGTACCGGGCCTCCCTGATCAACGGTCCCCTTCTCGCCGGCCTGGCCCGCGACCTGCAACTCGGCCGGTACATCCGGCTCGGGCGCGGCGAAGAGGACACCGGCGGCCGCGACCGGGACAATCTCCTGGAAGACGCTTTCGAGGCCCTGATCGGGGCTCTCTACCTCGACGCCGGATTCGACACCACCCGGCGCCTCGTCCTCGACTGGTACGGCGATATAAAAGGGCGCATCGAAGAAAACGAAAAAACGGCCAACCCGAAGGGCCGGCTGCAGGAAAAAATTCAGGCACTCAGCGCCGAGCACAGTCCCGAATACCACGTCGTCGGAACCCAAGGCCCCTCCCACCAGCGGCGTTTCGATGTCGAGGTTCGGTTCGGCGAATCCGTCCTGGGGAAGGGTTCCGGTACGTCCAAGAAAGAAGCCGAATCCCGCGCCGCCGAATCCGCCCTGCGGAACTGGGACCGAATCCCCCCCTCCACCTGAATCGGGTCGGCCCCGGAACCCGGGCCGGGGAACCGCCGGGTTCCGGGCTCAAGCCAGGCGCAGAGCGCGGGCAAATCCGGCCAGCGCCTCCATGGTGGGCAGGTAATGATACGGTGAGTCCCCTTTCCGAAGCGACCGCGGACACGCGCCGCCGCCCACCACCAACCTCGCTCCCAAAGCCGATGCCGCCGCGGGGATCGGCCCGTGTTCCGACCGGAACCGCTCGGCTGCGGATTTCGAACTGAACGAGATCCATACCAGTCCCGGCCGGTGCCGTTCCATCGCCTTGACCAGAGCCTCAACCGGCAGATCGGACCCGAGATTCATCTCCCTCCATCCGACCGACCCGAGAACCAACCCCGCCATGAGGGACGGAATGCGGTAGGGATCCCCCGCCGGCGAACATCCCAGGGCCAGCGGAGCCTCCGCGCCCGGCTTGGGGATGACCGTTCCGAGAAAATTCAAAGCCCCGATACAAATCTCCGTGGCGCGGTGCTCGATGTGAATGCCCTCCGGCCCGTGCTTCCAGAGCAACCCGACCTGGCGCAGACTCTCCGCCAGCGGATAGTCACACAAGGTGGCCACACTTTCCCCCTGCAAATAGCGCGCCATGAGGATCGAGCGGGCCGATTCCGCCTCGCCCTCCAGGACACTGCGAACGAAAACATCCCGGTCTTCCTCCCTTGCCACCCGGTCGAAAAGTCGCCCCGCCGCCTCGTCCAGCCCCACCGCCGACGGATCGACCAGCGGCAGATCGTGGGTGCGCAGATAATCCAGCGCGTCGCGCACCAGGATTCGCCGGTGGCCGCCTTCGGTTCGGGACGCCTTCAACTTTCCCTCGTCCACCCAACGCTTGACCGAAGATTCACTCACTCCGATGGCCGCGGCAATTTTTTTGGGCGAAATATACTGGTCCATATGATTGTTTCAGACGTTTTCACGATGGGATAAGAAGTTGTCGTCGAAAGCAAGAAATTTGTTTCATATAACTTAATAAACGCCGGCCTTTCCAATATTAACCTTGACTATCTTGCCAAACTTGTGAATGTTTTGAACGTTTTAATCCTGATTGTTTGAAATCTGTCATGCCCACGCCGCTCCCAGTCCCTTCCCGAAAATCACCGCTCGCCTCCCTCGTGCAGTGGATCGACGGCGACTACCCGCCGCGGCCTTTCGAGGAGAGCCGCGCCGAACCCGATCGGGTCGACTGGATCCGCACCATTCCCTTCATCTTCCTTCACGCCGGCTGCCTCGGGATCCTCTGGGTCGGGTGGAGCTGGACTGCGGTCGGTGTCGCCGCCGCCCTCTACTTCGTTCGCATGTTCGCCATCACCGGTTTCTACCACCGCTACTTTTCCCACCGCACCTTCCGCACCGGTCGCGTCCGCCAGTTCCTCTTTGCCTTTCTCGGCGCCACCTCGGCCCAGCGGGGCCCCCTCTGGTGGGCCTACCAGCACCGCCACCACCACCGCCATGCGGACGAGCCCGAAGACGCCCACTCCCCGGTCTGCCACGGCTTTCTCTGGTCCCACATCGGGTGGATCACGAGCCGCCGGAATTTTCCCACCGACTACCGCAGCGTGCGGGATCTGGCCCGTTACCCGGAACTGGTTTTCCTGAACCGTTTCGACATTATCGCCCCCGTCACCCTGGCCCTGGTTCTCCTCGCCGCCGGCGCCGGCCTCAATCACCTGGCTCCGCAACTCGGGACAACAGGCCCGCAGCTCGTCGTCTGGGGCTTCTTTATCAGCACCACCGTCCTCTTCCACGCCACCTCCTCCATAAACTCCCTCGCCCACCTCATCGGCCGGCGCCGCTACGAGACGGAGGATGACTCACGGAACAGCTTCCTCCTCTCCATCATAACCCTCGGGGAGGGCTGGCATAACAACCACCACCGTTTCATGTCCTGCACCCGGCAGGGTTTTTACTGGTGGGAAATCGACATCACCTACTACCTGCTCCGGATGCTCGAAAAACTGGGTGTCATCAGCGACCTTCGCCCGGTTCCGGCCGCGGCCTACCGGGCTTGCCCGCCGGATGAAGCCGGCGCAGGGGAAAACCGCGAAGCGGGTCGGGGTTCGGCCCCGGAGATTCGCCCGGGAGGCAGCGCGCCATGAAACGGGTGGCTATCATCGGCTCCGGAATTTCCGGTTTGGGATGCGCCCACTTCCTGAGCCGTTCGCACGACATAACCCTGTTCGAAAAGGATACCCGCCTCGGAGGTCACACCCATACCCTGGACCTTCACGAGGAAGCGCGTCCTTTTTCCATGGATACCGGATTCATGGTCTATAACGAACGCACCTATCCGCTGCTCACACAACTCTTCGCCTCGCTCGACATCCGCACCAAACCGACCTCGATGTCTTTCAGCGTCCGCCATGACCCGGAAGTCGTCGAGTACCGCGGAACCAGCTTCAATACCCTCTTCGCGCAGCGACGAAACCTTGTTCGCCCGCGTTACTGGAGATTCCTCGCCGCCGTCGCGCGCTTTAACCGCGAGGCCGCCGCCGCCCTGGCCAAGGGGGAACTGCACGACGTGACCCTGGAATGCTTTCTCCGGAAACGCCGTTTCGGCGACGATTTCCGTCGCTTTTACCTGCAACCGATCGGTGGGGCCGTCTGGTCCGTTCCGCCCGGATCCGTCCTCGCGTTTCCCGCCGAAACCCTGATCCGGTTTTTCCACAACCACGGCTTTCTCGGTTACTCCACGCACTTTCCCTGGCGCACGGTGGACGGCGGGGCGTCCCGCTACGTGCGGAAATTGACCTCGCCCCTGCGGGACCGGATCCGTACCGGCGATGCCGTGGCCAGGGTCGAACGCCAGGGTTCCTCCGTGCACCTGTATACCGAAAGCGGCGGCAACGCGTGCTTTGACGCCGTCATACTCGCCTGCCACGCGGACCAGGCCCTCAGCCTGCTCGCCCGGCCATCCGACGAGGAAGCAGCCGCCCTCGGGGCTTTCCGCTACCAGCCGAACAACGCCACCATCCACACCGACGCCTCCGTCATGCCCCGATCCCGCACCGCCTGGGCGTCCTGGAACTACCGGGTTTCCCGGGACCCCTCTTCCACCCGCGAGCGCTACTCGACGCATTACTGGATGAACAGCCTGCAGGGATTGACGACCTCCGGTAACTACTTCGTTTCACTCAACGCCGACGACACGGTCGATCCCGCGCGTGTGATCCGGCAGATCGTCTACCGACACCCGGTCTTCGACACCCGGGCCGTTCATGCCCAGTCGCTCCTGCCCGCACTCAACCGGCGCCCGGGCAACCGGGTATTTTTCTGTGGGAGCTACTTCGGCTACGGATTCCACGAGGACGGGCTGCGTTCCGCTTACGAGCTTTCCCGCCTCCTGCTGGGCCGGGACCCCTGGCCCGCCACCGCAGACGCCCCGCCACCGGAATCCGCCGCCGAAACCGCGCCCACGCCCGTCCCATGAACTCGGCCCTCTACGACTGCCACCTCCTCCATCGGCGTTTCGCACCGCGGGAACATTCCTTCCGCAACCGCTTGTTCTTTTTCTGCCTCGACCTCGACGAAATCGACCGGTTGGCCGCCTCGCTTCGTTTATTCTCACATCACCGCCGCAACCTCTACCAGTTTCGCGATGCCGACTACCTTCCGATCGACGATGGGAATCCGTCGCGCGAAGCGACACGGCCCGGCCGCCGATTGAAGGACAAAGTGACCGATTTCCTCACCGCCCGCGGCTGCGCCCCTCCCCACCGGGTCGTACTCGTCAGCGTTCCCAGAATCGGCGGCTACCTCTTTAATCCCGTTTCCTTCTACTACTGTTTCGACCGGGCGGGAAAGCCGGTCTGTGCGATCGCCGAGGTGACGAATACCTTCCGCGAGGTCAAACCCTACCTGCTCCCCCCGGAAACATCGAGCGCACGAGGGTTCCACTCCCGGTTGCCCAAACGCTTCTACGTTTCGCCTTTCTCCCGCACCGACGGTGCATTCGATTTTGCGCTCGGAATTCCGGACCGGAATCTCGTCTGCCGCATCGATGAATACGAGGACGGCCGCAAAATCCTGCACAGCGTCGTGGTCGGCACCCGACGCCCGCTCACCGATCGCGCCCTCGCGGGTTTCGCCCTGCGGTACCCCATGATGGGCCTGCAGATGATGCTGCAGATCCACCTCAAGGCCTGGAAACTCTACCGCATGGGCCTCCCCTTCTTTCGCAAGCACGAACACCCGGACCAGCAAAGAGACCTCTACCGGCCCCACAAATCCATCGCCCCCAACCCGGACGCACCGTCCGAAACCCGTCACTGAACCGACATGAATCCAACGCTCGCACTGACCCGCACCCGGTCGCAGGCTTCCCTGGCCCGCCGCACTGTCATCCGGCTGCTCAACGCCATGCCCCGGGGATACCTGCGCCTCGAACTGCCCGGGGGAGACCGGCTGAATTTCGGCGAGTCCACCGACGGTCCGTCGCCGACCGGAGCGACTCCACCGTTCGTGTCGGCCGAGATCCGGATCGTCAATGAAGTCTTTTTCCGCAAATGCCTCCTTTACGGGGATATCGGGTTCGGGGAAAGCTACATGGACGGGGACTGGGAAACGGGAGATATTCACGCCGTAATCAGTTGGTTCCTCGCCAACGCCGATACTTCCCCGGCCATTTCCGGAACCGGACGGCGCTTCACCCCGGTCAACCTCCTGGCCCTGGCCAACCGGCTCCGGCACCTCCGGCGCCCCAACTCACCGCGTATCAGCCGGCGCAACATCAGCGAGCACTACGACCTCTCCAACGCGTTTTTCGCCCGCTTCCTCGACGCGGGCATGACCTATTCCTCCGGTCTCTGGAGCACCGGCGCCACCACCCTGGAGGCCGCCCAGAACGCCAAATACGAACGGCTGTGCCAGGCATTGAGACTCCGCCCCGAACACCGCGTGCTCGAAATCGGCTGCGGCTGGGGAGGATTCCTGGAATACGCCGCCCGCCACTACGGGTGCCGCGTCACCGGCATCACTCTTTCCCGCGACCAGGCCCGCTACGCCGCCGCCCGCATCGACCGGGCGCGGCTCGGTGATCGGGCCTCCGTCGACCTCATCGATTATCGCCGGGTCCGCGGAGCCTACGATCGTATCGTTTCCATCGAGATGCTCGAAGCCGTGGGCTACCGGTACCTGCCGGTATTCCTTCGCCGAACGGTCGGGCTCCTTCGTCAAAACGGACTTCTCGGCATGCAATTCATCACCTTTCCCGACAGCCGGTACCGGTCCCTCCGGCGGAACGTCGACTGGATTCAGAAACACATTTTCCCCGGCTCCCTTCTCCTTTCGGTCAATCGGATCAATCGGCTCCTGCAACGCTCGGGCATCCAGCTTCACGAAATGCACGACATGGCCCCGGACTACGCCCGCACGCTGGCCGAGTGGAGGGCGCGCTTCGAGGATGGCATCGGCGACATTCGCAAGCTCGGATTCGACGACCGCTTTCTGCGCAAATGGCGCTACTACCTCGACTACTGTCGTGCCGCCTTCGAGGCCCGCAACATAAGTGTCGTACAAACCGTCCACTCCGCCGCGAACAACCGGGAGCTCGATCGTTTCGCCGAACCTTCCGGACACACGCTCCCGGCGGCAACGGCTCCCGTCAACCAGGACCAACCATGATTCCGCTTCCGGTTGTATTCATCATTTCGCTACTGGCCGGCCTCCTCTCGTTCGGCGCCATTTTTCTTGTGGCACGAAAGATCGACAACTACGGCATCGTCGACGCCTTCTGGCCGTTCCAATTCATCGGGTACGCCGCCCTTTACGCCGCTCTCCTCGACGGGTCCTTCCAGCGAAACCTCTTTTTCCTGGTCCTCGTCGGCGCCTGGAGCCTCCGGCTCGGCACACACCTGGTGCGGCGGGTCCGGGCCGAGCACCCGCGCGAAGATCCCCGCTACACCGGACTGCGGCACTCATGGGGCCCCCGCTACGGCCCCCGGATGTTCGGATTTTTCCTCGCCCAGGGACTGGCCGGCTGGATCCTCGCCCTGCCCTTCGCTTTCCCCGCGGCTCATTCCGCCCCCGGCCTCGGCGCCCTCGAAGCCGCCGGCTTTGTCCTCGGGCTCGCCGCCGTGGCCGGACAGGCTTCCGCCGACCGGACGCTCCGGCGGTTCAAGGAAAATCCGGCCCATCGGAAGCAGGTCTGCCGCTCCGGATGGTGGGCGTATTCGCGCCATCCCAACTATTTCTTCGAGTGGCTCGTCTGGGTGGCCCTTGCCGTTTTCGCCTCCGCCTCTCCGCTGGGCTGGCTGGCCTGGATTTCACCGGCGATCATCCTCTACCTGCTCCTTCATGTCACGGGCGTGCCCCCGGCCGAATCCCGCGCCCTGCAATCGCGGGGGGAACTCTACCGCGCCTACCAGCGTACCACCAACCGCTTTTTTCCCGGGCCCACCCGCCGCGACGCGGTTTCCCCGGGCACGGACCCGTTATGAACAAAACAGTCACACCCGCCACCGCGGCCGGAGATCTTCCCGGTTCGCACGCCGCCGGGAGCGGCCAGGACACCACATCCCTGCTCGACCGCCTGCTGCAGCAAGGACTTCTACCCGACATCGTAGTGAGATTCGGAATACGGAGATTGCTCCGCGAACGCCTGCGGGAGGTCACCTGTGCCTCCGCCGGGGAGCAGCAGGAACGCCTGAACCGGTTTATCCAAAACCTCGACCAGGCCCCCGTGGCCATAAATACCGATGCGGCCAACGACCAGCATTACGAGCTCCCGGCGGCATTTTTCGCCCACGTGCTCGGTCCCAGGCTCAAGTACAGTTCCGGCCTGTGGGAGCCGGGGGTTCGTAACCTGTCCGACGCCGAGGAAGCCATGCTGCGGCTCACCTGCGAACGGGCGGACCTGCGCGATGGGCAGCGGATTCTCGAACTCGGCTGTGGCTGGGGTTCGCTCTCACTCTGGATGGCGGAGCATTTTCCCCAGAGCCGCATCGTCGCCGTCTCCAATTCCGCCTCCCAGCGGGAGTTTATTATGGACCGGGCCTCCGGCGCCGGAATC
>PXDC01000244.1 GCA_003565135.1 Verrucomicrobiota bacterium | reverse complement strand
TCCGCCGGTGCGGACGTGGTCCGGGCGGGCAGGTAGACCTTGAATTGGGTTCCCTTGCCCCGTTCGCTGTAGACGTTGATGAAGCCGCCGTGACTCCGGGTTATGGTCAGTACGGTGGACAGTCCGAGACCGGTCCCCTTCCCCACTTCCTTGGTGGTGAAAAAAGGATCGAAGATCCGTTCCCGGATCGCCTTCGGCATGCCGCAGCCGGTGTCGTCGACTTCGATGACGACGTAGGATCCGGGTTTCGCGTCCGGGTTCATCGCCGCGTAGGCTTCGTCGAGGACGGTGTTCCGCAAGGTCACGGTGAGCCGCCCGCCGTCCGGCATCGCATCCCGGGCGTTGACGCAGAGATTCATGAGAACCTGGTGCAGTTGCGTGGCGTCACCGTCGACCGCCCACACTTCACCGGGGATGTTCACGTCGAAATCGACGTTCTTGGGGAAGGTTTCGCGAATAAAAACCCGCAGGTCGCGGAGGAGATGCCCGACATCCACCGCGGCGTGTTTGCCTTCGATCCCGCGGGCAAAGCCGAGCACCTGCTGGACCAGGTCGGCTCCCCGTTGGGCGCTGGACCGGACGGTGGCGAGCATTCCCCGGGCCTCCTCGTCGCCAACCTTTTCCTGGAGCATTTCCGTGGCCATAAGGATCGGGGCGAGGACGTTGTTCAGGTCGTGCGCGATGCCCCCGGCCAGGGTGCCGATGCTTTCCATCCGCTGGGCGCGAAGGAGCTGTTGGGTCATCTGCTTCCGCTCGGTGATGTCCGTCATGCCGCCGATCATGCGGACGGCCTTGCCGGCGGTGTCGCGAATCACGTAACCCCGGTCCATCACGTGGGCATAGGTCCCGTCTTCGCGCCGAAACCGGTACTCCCCCGACCAGTATTCCGCCCCCGAGGCAACGGCGTTTTTCACCTCGCCGGCGACGGCTTCCCGGTCCTCGGGATGAATCCGCTTTTCCCACGATTGGATCGTGGTGTCCGCTTCCTCCATTTTCAAACCGAACAGGGCTTCGAAACCTTCGTTCCACCAGAGCACGCCGCTCGTCAGGTTCCAGTCCCAGATGGCGTCATTCGCCGCTTTGCTCAGCAGGCGGAACCGTTCCTCGCTCAGCCGGATCTTTTCCTGGGCCCGTTTCTGGGCGGTGATATCGCTGATGAAGCCTTCCAGCGCCATCACGCTTCCGCCGGTGTTCCGGATGGCCCGGCCCCGTTCCCACATCCATTTCTCAACGCCGTCGGCGGTGCGGATGCGGTATACGAGTTCGAAGGGCCGGTCTTCGGCGATCGCTTCCTGGATCAGCTTCCAGGTGGTTTGCCGGTCGTCGGGGTGAATCAAGTCGCTGAATTGGACCCTGGCGTTGCCCGTGAGGTCACCGGGCATGTAACCGGTGTGGCTTGACGCGCCTTCGCTGATGAATTCGATCGTCCGGTTCCGGTCGTTGCGGCAGCGGTAGGCCATGCCGGGAAGGTTGCTCATCAGGGTAAGCAGCTCGCGACGGCTTTCGTGCAGGGCGTCGTGGGCCCGGACCCGGGCCAGGGCGCCCCCGCAATGATCGGCCAACGCCTCCAGGGCGGCCAGGTCATCGCGACGAAAGGCGTTGTGGGTGTAACTTTGAACCGAAAGGACCGCGATGACATCGTTCCGGTAGCGCACGGGAACGATCATGAGGGATGCGGACGGGCGTTCGGTGTCGCCGAACGGGGTCAGGTCGCCCGACATCCGGAGCGGTTCTTCCCGAAGAATGAGCTTGGACCCCCCTTCGATGACGTCGCGCACGATCGGCATGGGCGGGCCTTCCGCTATTGCCGGCGCGGTATCGCGTCGCTCGCCGTCCATGGTGTCGATGGCGAGAACCGCGCGGGACCAGTGCCGTTCCCGGTCATACAGGCGCAGGGTGCAGGCGTCCCACCCGAAAAGGTCGTCCGCGGCGTCGGCGATGACCCGGGCGGCTTTTTCCGCGGTGACGGCCGCGCCGAGTCGCCGGCCCAGGGTGGCAAAGGCCCCGAGGTGCTTCTCGGTCATTTTTCGCTCGGTGACATCGCGAAAGCAGACCACTGCGCCGGTGATGGTTCCGGCCTCGTCCATGACCGGCGAACAGACAAATTCGACCGGGAAGCTGCGGCCGTCTTTGCGGAAAAAAACGTCGTTGTCCACCCGCCGGACACGCCCGTCCCGCAGGGTCCGGTTAATGGGACACGCTTCCACCGGGTACGCCGTGCCGTCGGCCCGGTGGTGGTGGATGAGGGAGTGGGAGTGCTGCCCGATCAATTCCTCTTCCTGCCATCCCAGGATCGCCGCTCCCGCCGGGTTTTCGAATATGATCCGGCCGTGCGCATCCAATCCGTGGATACCTTCCCCGACCGAGGCGAGAATAAGCTCGGTCCGCCGTCGCGCTGCGGTCAGGGCGGTTTCCGCGCGGGTGCGGGCGGTGATGTCGCGCATCACGCTCAGCACCGCGGTGACGGACCCGTCCGGCTTTTGCAGGGGGGCGGCGTGGGTTTCAATCAGGCGGTCACCGCCGCCGGGCCCGCCCAGCCGAAAAGAGAGCTGTCCGCTCTCGCCGCGACCGGCCCGCCGGTGCAGTCGGGTGTAGGCGACGCGGTCGTCGGGGTGAACGAGGTCGGTGACCGGTTTTCCGGCGACTTCCGAAATCTGTTTCGCCCCGATCATCCGCAGGCCGGCGGGATTCATGTCCAGGAGCTTCCCTTCGAGGGATACCACCGTGACCGCCTCCGGTTCGCTTTCGATGATCGTGCGCAGGCGGGTTTCGCTGGCAACGAGGGCTTCTTTGGCCGAACGCCGGTCGAACCAGGCGCGGAGCATTTCCGCCAGCGAGGCCATCAGCTCGTGCTCCTCCGGGAGAAAGGGATCCCTGCCCGCCGGGGCGCGCAGGTAGACGATCTCCACGAACCCCTCTTCCTGGCCGCATTGGAATGCGGCCCGGAGCGGGGAGTCGGTCGGACGGAAGTTGTCCGTGGTCCATTCCCGTTGACCGAAAACAATCCGGGCCGCGGTGTCGGCGGGAAATTGAAGGGCGTTGGCCAGGACCGGCAGGACCTGGCGCAGGACCGCGTCCGGGTCGGTTTCGTCGTCCCCTAGCAGCATCGCGGTCCGGTGCAGGACGCGCAGTTCCTTGACCCGCTCGCCGAGGTCGTGCAGGAGTTTTCGCCGGTCCATCGCAGCACCTCTCCGCCGGTTATGGGGGTCGCGGGGAGAATGGTCGGAGACGGACTTCATTAAAGGATGGATTGGATCGTGTGATGGCGAAGGAAAAGAATCGCCGGGTTTCACCGGTTGCGACAAGCCCGGAGTGGCGCCGGCCCCGGAATGGTTGATTTTTACACATTTTTTCTCGGGGCGGGCCTCAATCGGTTCGCAGG
>PXDC01000081.1 GCA_003565135.1 Verrucomicrobiota bacterium | reverse complement strand
CAATCATATTGCTTGTCAATGAAATCCAGTGTGCCGTCGAGCCGATTCCAGTCTATGTCAGTTTCCCCGTTTAGCAAATCCGCATATACCTCATCCTGCAGAACAGTGAATTCAGGCGGTTGAATCGGGTGCGTTTCATATCCCAGAATTCTGACCAGGTCGATGGCAGTTATTATCAGAATCAAAGATAGTAAAACCAGCAGAATGTGTTTTATCATGACCCTTGTATTAGCGACCTTCCCAAAGAAAAGTTTGAGAACTGGTCATTGGAGATCTTTTAAAAGTTCAGTGGTTATTGATAGGAACTCACTTGTCAGGCGGTGTGGGTCCCCGGCCGGTCGCGCTGGTTTGAATGAGCGCTTCAATGGAGTAGAGAGTGTGGAAGAGCGGGGGAGTGTCAATTTTCCGCCAGTCCGCCTTCAACTGGAAATAAGGGCTTGCTTGCGTTTGGGATCTTTTGCGAACGCAGGAACGCGGATCCAGGTGGTGAGCGTACTGGTTGCATTGAACGGCATCGTCTGTTTGGTTATTGGGTAGAGCCGGGGTGGAGAAAAAGGATGTTGCGTGGCAGACCAATCCGGCAGGGCGGAGAAACAAAGTTTGAGGGATGCAATGTCAGTCACCAGGGACTCGGAATACGTCAGATCGGGCCTTCGCCCGATGAAAGCAGCAATAATTAGAAAAGCAGAGGAGACATCATGAAAAAGAGGAAAAATTCCCAACAGAATGCACCCTTCCGGAGAACCCTTTCAGGGGCGGCGGTTGCGATGGCTTGCGCCGGACTGTTGACGAGTCCGTTGGTTTCCCAGGCGTCGGAGGCCCCGCCCGGCGAGGGCCTTCATATCGTGTTTGTCACGGGCGACGAGGAGTATCGGTCGGAGGAAACGATGCCGATGCTCGCCCGGATCCTGAAAAACCGTTACGGTTTCGAGGTGAGCGTTCGTTATTCCCTCTCCGACGAGGGGTACATCAATCCAAACCGGTCAGACAATATTCCGGGACTGGACGTGCTCGCGGAGGCGGACCTGATGGTGATGAACACCCGTTTCCGGCGACTGCCGGAAGACCAGCTGAAGCACATTCTTGATTTCGCGGAATCGGGGAACCCGATGGCGGGATTCCGGACCGCGACCCACGCGTTCCGTTATGGCGGAGATCATCCCCGGCGGGAAATGGATGCCGCCTGGCCCAGGGAGGTGTTCGGGCAGCAGTGGATTTCCCATTTTGGCGGGGGCAATTCGACCGAAGTTCAGATCGTCGAAGGCCGGGCCCAACATCCGGTGCTTCGCGGCGTGGACGCGTTTCATGCCCGCAGTTGGCTTTACCGTGTGTCGCCTCTGCATGACAATGCCCAGCCCTTGTTGCAAGGCCGGGCGGTCCGCGGAGCGGCGAGCGGAGGCGAGCTTTTCGGGGAGGCCCATCCGGTGGCTTGGACGCATCATTACGACGGGGAAGACGGACGAAGCCGGGTCTTTTTTACCACATTGGGGCATCCGGCCGATTTTTTCGAGGAATCCATGCGCCGCCTGGCCTTGAACGGGTTTTTCTGGGCGCTCGGGCTTGAAGACAAGATTCCCAAGGACGGGCTCAATGCCGACTTCGTCGGCCAATATGACCCCAACCCCGCCGGTTTTGGCGAGCAATTCAAGCAGGGCCTGCGGCCGGAGGATATTCCGTTTTAAAGGGGTTACAAGAAGAGGCTCGCGGCTCTTGCCGGACTGGTTGGATCCAGGCATCCGCCAAAGCGGGCACTGGCAGGGTCGAACCAGGCCTGCTGTGCGTACACGAAAAGACCACGCCCGGAGGCGTGGTCTTTTCGTGTTAATAAATGATGCGTTTTTTGGCGAACAACCCGCCAGACCGACTACTTAAGGCGGCGGCGAATCATGACGACGCCCAGCGCAAGCAGACCACCGAGGAATGCGTAAGTGGAAGGCTCCGGGATGACGGTCAGTGTTGTATTATCACCATCAAAAGCTAGACTGTAATCAATGCCTTCAGTTGCATTATCGCCTAGATTATTGATGTTCATGTAAGAGACCCCAGCAGTGGCTGATATGGTCGAAATCATCGTTGAAAACAAAGCAGTGTGATCGCCTTCTACGGCAAATGTGCTACCTAGCCCTTGGAGGTTAATGACAGCATCAATTGTCCCGTCGGTGCGCACGCTATTATAATTTGCGCCCCAGCCAGCAGTTTCATTGGTAAACCAGTTGCCAGTGTCGACGAAAAATGATCCACCATTTGTAATGTTGAGGAGGTGATTTCCGGCAAAATTTGCATTGTCCCAAATGCTGAGACGTTCCGCTGTTACTGTGGAACCATCAACATTGAATACAGAATTGCTTTGACGGAAAAGGACTGCGTTAGAAGCAATGATCTCGCCCCCATTGATAACATTCACGGTGTAGTCGTTATTAAATCCGACGGTTAACTGGCGCACGTCAAATAAACCTCCTGCACCTACCGTGAAACTGCCAGCTCCGGAACCATCCCGAGCAAAGTCAGCATTCCATGCTCCCCCTGTTCCGCCGGCCAAGACTACATCATACTGAACCTGGATACGCAGATTGTTTTCAGGGGCATTTGCTCTGGTAACGGGGACGATCCCAGAGTCCCAGTTATCGGCATCGAACCAATCCGTTCCATCGCCACCGCCAGTAAAATTGACTTGCGCAAAAGCAGTCCCAGCCAGTGCAAAAGCACCCGCCAGCGCAAGAGACAGTTTATAATTCTTCATAGTATTTTTGGGTTATTCGTCGTTGGGTTTTATGTGAAAGTAACCTTAAGGTTTGCTTTAGGTAAATTTCGGCTCGGATTAGTTTTTACACTGTACTAATTGACTGCGGGCTTTAGTGTGTAGTCCACAGTGCGCGGGGCAAGGAAATTTTTTCAAGAGCCGAGTTTTAACAGAAGTTTTACAAAATCCAGGAATTCCGGCGGGAGCTGTGCGACCATCTTCCGCCTGAAATTGTAAAGATCTTTTTTCGAAGGTTTTAGCTCGGCCCGTCATGTCGGTAGAAATCAGGCTGCGTACCCGATGAACAGGTCTGTTCCTCCTCCGCCTGACCTTTACCGACTGACGGCCTGAACCGATCGCCATTCACGTTAGGGCGAATGGCACTCATATAAGGACAATCTTCGGTTCCCGCGTAGCATCCGGCCTTCGCCGGATGAGAGAGGCGTGGGAAAGGTTTTTGCCGTTCGTAGACCTATCGGCGGGCGAAGATGTTTGCCGCGGACGGAGTGTCCATCGGGCGAAGGCCCGATGCTACCTCGGCGGCGACGCGGGAGCTTCGCCCTCCAAGATAGCTTGCTCGTTTCGCGCAAGATTTCGGCGGTAAGGGACTGAACCCCATTTTAAGAACTTATTTACCGCATTAGAGCCACTTCCGAAGCGGTTT
>PXDC01000053.1 GCA_003565135.1 Verrucomicrobiota bacterium | reverse complement strand
CATCGGTGACGGCCCTGGTCGAGGGTGAGACCGACCGGCGGGGCCGGGTTCGCCGGATTGCGGACTACCTCGCGTCGCTGACGGACAGCGCGGCCATCCGCACCTACAAGCGCCTTTTCGATCCCGATTTCGGGTCCATCACCGAACTTGCCTGATTAATCCGGGTTTGCCCCGGATTTGTAATTGAGGAATCCGCCGGAAGTTTACATAAGGGGAAACCATGCCGAAAATCGATACCGATCAAGTTGCCATGATCCTGAACCAGAACGAACTGCCCCAGCCTACGGTGGAGCGGATCATGAAAGACATTCAGCGGCAGATCGAGGAGGAGCAGCAGCAGAAAGAGGCCGAGAAGGCCCCGAAGAAAAAGCGGCAGTTTGTCATCCTCCTCTCGGACCCGGAGAACGAGCTTCCCGGAAAAGATATCGTGGGCTGGGTGATCCAGATTCCCGAAGAGGAAAGTCCCCTCAGCGCGCCCGAACGGATCCAGCGCGCGGCTTACGATTTTAACGCCAGTCCCCGGGGCCGCAAACTGCCCGTCCTGAGCATGGGGGAGGCCATCGAGAGCGTCGGGGCCAAGTTTTTCAAGGAACAGGAGGTCGCGGTCAAAACCAAGGTACCGGTCCTGGCCCTGCGCACCGACAACAAGCTGCCGACGGATTGACGGGTGGTGGCGGCGGGGTCGCTTCGCCCCGCTGGGCACAAATCCGGATTAATGGCATCTTTGCTCTTTACAAGGGTTGCGGGGTGCTTTTTATTCATCTCTTTTCACTGAATTGAGCCATGCAGAAAACGAAGAAGTCGATCGCGAAGCGCTTTAAGTTCACCGGGTCCGGAAAACTGGTCCGTCGCAGCCCGGGAATGCGCCACCTCCTCTCCCGGAAAACCCGCAAACAGAAGCGCCGTCTCGGCCAGGCCAAACTGGTTTCCGAGACCCATGCCGATTCGTTTCGCAAGTCGATGCCGTTCGGCGGGTGACGCCTCCGCGCGCGCCGAACGAACGATGTGTCCGGGGGTTTCCGGCGGCCGAACGCCGGTCGATTTGATTTATTAAGAAGGAGCCGAACCATGCCAAGAGCCACCAATTCGCCTGCCTCCCGCAGCCGCCGCAAGAAGATGCTCAAGCGGGCCAAGGGATACTACGGGAATAAATCCCGCCTTTACCGCTACGCCAAAGAAGCCGTCGCGCACGCGGGGCAATACGCCTACCACCATCGTCGCCTGAAGAAGCGCACCTGGCGCTCACTCTGGATCGTCCGGATCAACGCGGCCTGCCGCGAGGCCGGCATCAGCTACAGCCGTTTCCAGGAGGGGCTGCGCGTGGCCGGAATCGATCTGGACCGCAAAGTGCTCGCCGATATGGCGGTGCGGGACCCGGAAGCGTTTCAGGGCGTGGTCAAAAAAGCCAAGGAGGGATTGGCTTCCAAGCAGAAGGCCTCGACGCTGAAGCCAACCCGGAGCTGGACAGCCGCTAAATCCGGCGATTCCGAATCCGGGGCCTGACGGTCCCGCGGCGGATCCGGCGCATGGAAGACAAGCTCCAGTCCATTCGGGAACGGGCGGCGCAGGGGGCGAAAGATGTTGCGACTCGGGCCGACCTGGAATCCTTCAAGGCCCGCCTGGTAGGGCCGAAAGGCGATCTGACCGGGGTCATGAAGGGGATGGCCGCGGTGCCTAAGGAGGACAAGCCGAAGATCGGACGGCTCCTCAACGAGGTCAAGACCGAGCTCGAATCGCTTTTTTCCGAACTCCTCAGATCCATCGAGGAGCGGGAGTCCGCGGCCCGCCTGGGACCGCCGGTCGATCCGTCCCTTGCGTCACCGGACGGGGGGCCGGGATCCCTGCATCCGCTGGCCCGGGTGCGCGATGAGATCTGTTCGCTCTTTCGCAAGGTCGGTTTTTCCGTGGTGGAGGGTCCCGAGGTCGAGACCGAGTACTATTGTTTCGATGCCCTGAACACGCCGTCGGATCACCCGGCACGAGACCTGCAGGACACCTACTACCTTCCGGAATCGGCCCGATTCGGCAACGTGTCCAAAAAAAACCGGGAACGGTACCTGTTGCGCACCCATACCTCGTCGGTCCAGATTCGCCACATGCTCCGAACGGCTCCCCCGGTTCGCGTGATTTCGCCCGGCCGCTGTTTTCGCAGGGATACGGCGGACGCCACCCACAGCGCCAATTTCCACCAGATCGAGGGGCTTTACGTGGACCGGGATGTGTCCGTCAAAGACCTCAAGGCGATGCTCGACTATTTCATTCGCTCGCTCCTGGGCAAGGATGCCCGCACGCGGTTTCGGCCCCATTTTTTTCCCTATACCGAACCGAGCTTTGAAGTGGATTTCTCGTCCTCCCACCTCGAGAAGCTCGGGAGTCGCTGGATCGAGATCGCCGGTTGCGGGCTCGTGCACCCCTCCGTGTTCGAATCGGTCGGCTACGACCCGGAGGAATATTCCGGGTTTGCTTTCGGCATGGGTATCGAGCGGATTGCCATGATCCTGTACGGGGTCGATGACATCCGTTATTTTTACCAGAACGACCTCCGTTTCCTGCAACAGTTTGCCTGATGAAGCTCAGTACTCAGTGGCTCCAGCAATACGTTGATCTCGACCATTCGCCGGAGGCGATCGAGGAGGCGTTGACCCTGATCGGTTTCGAGGTCGAGGGCGTGGAGAAGACGGGATTGCCCGATATGCCGGAGGTGGTGGTCGGGGAGGTGCTGGCTTCCGAACCGCATCCCAACGCCGATCGTTTGAGCGTCTGCCGCGTGGCTGTCGCAGCGGGGGCCGAACCGTCGACGATCGTGTGCGGGGCGAACAATTACCGGGTCGGTGACCGGGTGCCGGTGGCGCTTCCCGGAGCCACCCTGCCGGGCGGCTTCAGGATCAAGGCCTCGAAACTCCGCGGCGTCCGGTCGGAGGGTATGCTCTGCAGCGGCAACGAGCTCGGTATCGACGACGATGCCGAAGGGCTTCTCATCCTCGACGGGCGCCCGGAAATCGGCACCCCGATCAACCAGGTTTTTCCGGGCGGGGACGTTGTTTACGATGTCGAAGTAACGCCGAATCGTCCGGATTGCCTGAGCCACCTCGGCATCGCCCGCGAACTGGCCGCTTATTTCGGTCTGGAACTGCGCTACCCGACGCTCACTCATTCCCTTGCCCCCGCGGAGAAACCTTCTTCCCGGCGGCTCCTGGATGCGGTGAGTGTCGAGGCGGAGGAGGATTGCCCGCTCTATCTCGCCTATACGGTGACCGGGGTGAAGCTGGCTCCCAGCCCGGAGTGGCTGCAGCGGTCGCTGACCGCCGTCGGGTTGAGGCCGGTCAACAACGTGGTGGATATCACCAATTACGTGCTGCTGGAACTCGGACAACCCCTCCACGCCTTCGATGCCGCCAAGATCGAAGGGAAAAAGCTGGTTATACGGCACGCCGTGGAGGGGGAAAAGATCGTCACGTTGGATGACCGTGAACGTGAACTCGGCAAGCGGATGATGGTGATCGCGGACGCGCGAAGCCGCTGGTCGTGGCCGGTGTCATGGGGAGTATCGATGCCGAGGTCGATGACGGCACCACCGATATCGTGCTTGAGGCGGCGTATTTTCGCGCCTCGTCTATCCGGCGTACGTCGCGGCGCCTCAACCTCTCTACGGACAGCTCCTACCGCTTCGAACGGGGTGTCGATCCCCGCGGGGTAAAGTATGCCGCCCAGCGGGCCTTGGATCTGATCCTGGAGATCGCCGGGGGGACGATCGATACCGCGGAGATCCAGGTGGGGCACGAGCCGGAGCTCGAACAGGAGATCACGCTCGATTTTGATTTTGTGCGGCGGCGGTGCGGATTTGATATTCCGGACCGAACCATCGAGGAGATTCTGGGATCGCTTGAACTGGATGTGTCCCGGCACGAAAATCGTGACATGGAAGTTTATTGGACGGTGCGGATCCCCAGTTTCCGGACCGACCTGGAGACGCCCATCGACCTGGTGGAGGAGGTGGTGCGCATCCATGGCACCGACAAGATTCCCGAGGCGACGGTGGTTAGCCGGGGGCTCGACGCGGACGATGACCGCCAGGTGGTTTTCAACCGCCTGGCTGCCGATTTCCTGGTGGGTCAGTATTTCAACGAGTGCTTCAACTACTCGCTTCGTTCCGGTGAGGAACTCAAGAAATGGTTCTCCAATGCGGGCATCGATTCGCTGCGTTTGTCCAACCCCCTGAGCTCGGACCAGTCACACCTGCGCTGGTCCCTCATTCCCGGTCTGCTCGACGTGCTGCGGCTCAACCGCCACCGGAAAACCGGGGGGACGCGGTTTTTCGAGCGGGGCCGGACTTTTCGCGAGCTCGACGGGGCCGTGGTGGAAGTGGTGACCCTGGCGTTTGTCATTCTCAATGCCGATGATGAACGCGCCTGGAAGATGCGTGAACCGGCGGATTTCTTCACGGCCAAGAACCTGGTGCTCAATCTCTCGCGTATGGCCGGATTTGATATGAGCGAAGAGGAAATCAGTCCGGTGCCTTTGACGAATTCCGCCTGGCAGGAGGGCCACTCCGCGAAACTGGGGGATCTGTCCAGGGGTGCCGAGGCGCGCCTGGGGTTGTTGAACCTGGCGCTGTTGAAGGCCTACGGGCTGGAGGGTACCGTGGTTGGGGGTATCCTGGAGGTGCTCCCGGAGCAGCTCTCCCGGACGCCGCCGCGGAAAACGTTCCGGCCCTTTAGCGTTTATCCCGCGGCCGAACGCGATCTTTCCCTCCTGGTTCCGTCGCGCGAACAGGCCGAAACCGTGCGGCGAAAACTCGAAGCATTCGGACGCCATGCCACCGGGGATAAGTTTGCGCTGGAAAACGTCGAGGTTTTCGACCTCTACGAGGGCAAAGGCGTTCCCGAAGGCAGTAAGAGCCTCGCATTTTCCCTTGTTTTCCGTGCGGTCGACCGCACGCTTACCGAAGAGGAAGTCAATACGGTATTCGCCGGGATTCAGGATGCTGTTTCGAACCAAACCGACTACCGGATCCGAAAGTAAATCATGGCAAACGACAGCGACGGAATCGACATCGACTACGTGGCCAACCTGGCCCGGATCGCCCTTACCGATCAGGAAAAGGAGCGGTTTTCGGGACAGCTGGGCGATGTTTTGAAATATATCGAAAAGTTGAATACGGTGGATGTATCCGGAGTCGAGCCGACCGCACACGCGTTTCCGCTGGAGAATGTGTGGCGCGAAGATGCCGCGGAACCCGGTTTCCCGGTGGAAACCGCGCTGAAAAATGCGCCCGCGGTGCGCCGCAACATGATCGCCGTGCCCAAAGTGGTGGAGTAGGAAAGGAACCTTGACGCATGTCGGACCCGTTGTACTACCGGACCGCTTCCGCATTAAGCCGGGAGCTGGAGGCAAAAAAAATCTCGTCCCTGGAGCTCGTCCGGGCCGTGATCGAACGAACCCGGGCGGTCGATGGGACCGTGGGCGCGTTTATCAGTTTTGACGAGGACGACGCGCTGGCCCGGGCCCGGGCCTCGGACGCGCGGCGCGAGGGCGGTGAGGCGCTGGGCCCGCTCGACGGAATCCCGGTCGGGATCAAGGATATTCTGGCAGTGGAAGGGCAGCCCTTGACGTGTGCCAGCCGGATGCTGGGTGATTTTGTCTCCCCCTACGACGCGACCGCGATCGGGAAACTTAAAGCGGCCGGGGCGATCCCATGGGGCCGGCTCAACATGGACGAGTTTGCCATGGGGTCATCCACGGAAAATTCTTCGGTCAAGACGACGGCCAACCCCTGGAATACCGATTGTATTCCCGGCGGGAGCAGCGGTGGAAGTGCCGCCTGCGTGGCGGCCGGGGAGGCACCCCTGACCCTGGGAAGCGATACCGGCGGGTCCATTCGGCAACCGGCGGCGCTCTGCGGTGTGGTCGGCATGAAGCCGACCTATGGACTGGTTTCGCGCTACGGGCTGGTTGCCTTCGCCTCCTCCCTGGACCAGGTAGGGCCGTTCGCGCACACGGTGGAGGATGCGGCGATCCTGCTCCAGGCGGTGGCCGGGTACGATCGGCGCGATTCCACTTCCTACAAAACCGATATCCCCGACTACCGTGCGGCGTTGCAGGAAAATCGCGGGCCGTGGAAACTGGGGATCCCGTCGGAGTATTTCGGCGAGGGTCTCGATCCCGAAGTGGAAAAGGCGGTTCGGGCCGCGATCGATTTTTACCGCAAAGAAGGATGCGAAATCGTGGAGGTGTCCTTGCCGCATACCGAGTACGCGGTCGGGGTTTATTACATCATAGCCACCGCCGAGGCATCGTCCAACCTGGCCCGTTACGACGGGATTCGCTACACCCATCGCAGTTCCGAGGCGACCGATGCCATCGATCTTTATTTCCGGAGCCGGGCCGAAGGGTTCGGGGAGGAGGTCAAACGAAGGGTTATCCTCGGCACATACGTTCTCAGCAGTGGCTATTATGACGCTTATTACTTGAAGGCGCAGAAGGTGAGGACCCTTATACGGGGGGACTTTCTCAAGGCGTATAACCAGGTCGATGCGCTTCTGACGCCCACCACCCCGGCACCGGCCTTCCGGAAGGGGGAGAAAACAGACGATCCCCTCCGGATGTACCTCAGTGACATTTACACCATCGGGGCCAACCTCGCGGGCATCCCCGGCATTTCCATACCCTGCGGCTTCAGCGGGGACGGGCTCCCCATCGGGCTGCAGATTCTCGGTCGCCCCTATCAGGAGGCGGACCTCTTCGCCATCGCCCGCCGGTTTGAAGAAGCCCATGATTACCATGCGAAACATCCGGGATTGTGAGAAGCGGATGGGGCGTTCGAAGCGATACCTGAATCCGGAATCCTGCACGTCGAGCCAGGAACTTTGAAGATTAATCCATGAACTACGAAGCGGTCATCGGTCTCGAGGTACACGTCCAGATCAAGACGGAATCCAAAATGTTTTCACCTGTCGCGGCCGGGTACGGGCACGAACCCAACACACTGACGGACCCGGTTGTGCTCGGCCTGCCGGGAACCTTGCCGGTCATGAACAAGCGGGCCATCGATCAGATCATCAAGACCGGGCTTATGCTGGGATGCGATATCGCGCCCGTATGCAAATGGGACCGGAAAAATTACTTTTACCCCGACAGCCCGAAGAACTACCAGATATCCCAGTACGACCAACCCATTTGCATCGGGGGAAAACTCGAAATCGAACTCCCGGGTCCGTCGCGGAATGTCATGGGCAAACACAAGTTTGTGGCACTGACCCGGATTCACCTGGAAGAGGATGTCGGCAAACTCAATCACTTCGACGATGACAGCCTGGTCGACTACAATCGGGCCGGTACGCCTTTGATGGAGATTGTGAGCGAGCCGGATATGTCGTCCGGTGACGAGGCCTACGCCTATCTTACCGCTTTGAAGCAGATCATGATCTGCGGTGGCATTTCCGATTGCGATATGGAAAAAGGGCAGCTTCGCTGCGACGCCAATATCAGCATTCGTCCCCGGGGGTCGGATACGCTTGGGGTCAAAGTTGAGCTGAAAAACCTCAACAGCATTTCCGGCGTGCGCAATGGTATCGATTACGAGATCCAGCGCCAGATCAAGGTGGTCGAGGCGGGTGGACAGGTTATCCAGGAAACCCGGCGGTGGGATGCCGAGGCCGGAGCGGCGACCCTCATGCGAACCAAGGAAATGGCGCACGACTACCGCTATTTTCCCGACCCGGATCTCATGCCCGTGAGGGTGAACCGGGAGTGGCTGGAGAATCTGCGGGCGACCCTTCCCGAACTTCCCTACGAGCGTCAAAGACGTTACTTTGAAGAACACGACCTCCCGTACACGCTGACGTCGGTGCTGGTTCCCGATCACCGGTTGGCCGCGTTCTTCGAGGACGCGGCGGAAAAATGCGGGCAGCCCAAGGCCGCGGCCAACTGGATCGCCAATGACCTCCTGCGCGAGTTGTCCGCCGCCGGGATCGGCATCGACGAAAGCAAGTTGCGTCCGGAACACGTTGCCGGCCTGGTCAAACTGGTCGACGGAGGGGTTATCTCCAACAACATCGCCAAGGAGGTATTCGTCGAGATGTTCCGGACCGGCGAGCGGCCCGAGGAGATCGTGGAAAACAAGGGACTCAAGCAGTCGAGCGATACGGGCGAATTGACGGCGGTCTGCCGCGAGGTGATCGGGGCCAATCCCAAGTCGGTTGAGGACTATAAAGCGGGGAAGGAGAACGCCATTAATTTTCTCAAAGGGCAGGTCATGAAGGCCACCCGCGGCAAGGCCAACCCGCAGGTGGTCGACCAGGTTCTGCGGGAGGAACTGGGCAAGCTGTAAGGCTGTGATGGACGGGCGGCGGGCGTTGCCGGGGGCCGGTCCGTTCGCGGTTTTTGTTTTTTCGCGGCGGATTTCAGGTTCCAAGGTTGCATCCGGGCGGTGGATTTGGCCTAATCGGGCTTGCGAATCAGGCAATATTAACCCGAAACCCGGAGAAACCATGAGCGACACCAACGAATTTCTCGCACAAAAACTTCCGCGCCGCGATCTCGTCAAAAAACTGGGTCTGGGAGCGGCGGCCCTGGGCGCGGCCCCGTTTATCGCATCGACTGCCGCCGCCGCCGACCACGGCCGGAGGGAGCCCAGGGAAAGTGAAATCGGGTTTAAAGACGGCAAGTTCGTCCTTCCTCCCCTGGATTACGCCTACGATGCTCTGGAACCGTACATCGACGCCCAGACCATGGAGCTGCATCACAGCATTCACCACAATGGATACGTGAACGGGGCCAACAACGCGTTGGAAAAGCTCGATGCGATTGCCTCCGGCGACGGGGATCCCGGTCTGGTCAAGCACTGGACGCGGGAACTGGCGTTTCACGGGTCCGGGCATTCGCTGCATGTGCTCTTCTGGAACAACATGAAGCCCGGCGGTGGAGGCGAGCCGACGGGCGAGCTGGCCGAGGCGGTGGACGAGAGTTTCGGCAGCTTCGGGAATTTTGCGCGGCTGTTCAAGGCGGCCTCCGGCGCGGTCGAGGCCAGCGGTTGGGGAATCCTCGGATACGAGCCGTTAAGCGGGCGACTGGTGGTCCTGCAGGCGGAAAAACATCACGATATCACCGTTCATGGCGTCGTTCCTCTCCTCGCGATCGATGTCTGGGAGCATGCCTACTACCTTCGCTATCAAAACCGCCGCGGCGACTACGTCGACGCGTTCATGAACGTCGTTGATTGGGATGACGTGGCGCGTCGTTACACGGCGGCGAAAGGTTGAGATGCTCCGGCCCGGTTTCGGGTTCCGAATCCGGGCGTTTTGTTCATTTCTGGATTGGCACGATCCGGTCGAACGCTTTTAATGACGGCTTTGATTCAGTAACCGGGGTTATGGATTTGCACGCACGAGCAGAAGATTGTTCCGTTTTGAGACCGACAGGAGGTTTCGGCGAATGAAGGGCAGTGGCATTCGCAGACGGGAGACCCTGATCGCGCTGGCTTTCCTGCTGCCGAATATCATTGGTTTTTTCGCCTTCACTGCCGGACCGGTTCTCGCCTCCCTGTTGCTCAGTTTTACTTCCTGGGACCTGTTGACGCCGCCGCAATGGGTCGGTTTGGGCAATTTCTGGGAGCTGATCGGCTTTCACCGGAGCGTTGACGGCGTTCGGGCGAACGATCCCGATTTCTGGAAATACCTTTACAACACCATCTTCATGTTGATGAGCCTGCCGATCAATATCGCGACCTCGCTCATCGTGGCCCTGATCCTGGTGAAAAATATCCGGTTCACCTACGTGTACCGGTTGGTTTTCTTTCTTCCCAGCATCCTTGCGGGGATTGCCATCTATTATCTCTGGCGGTGGATTTACAATCCCGATTACGGGCTCTTTAACTCGATTCTCGCGTTTATCGGGATCGACGGGCCCAACTGGCTGACCGACCCCAACTGGGTCAAGCCCGCTATCATTATCATGCAGATATGGATCATGATCGGCGGGGTCGGGATGGTTCTCTACATAGCCGCCCTGCGCAACGTGAACACCGAGCTTTACGAGGCGGCCGAAATTGACGGGGCCAACCCCTGGCAGAGTTTCTGGGCCGTTACCTGGCCTTCCGTTATGCCGGTCACGTTCTTCCTGTTTACCATCGGTATCATCAACGGGCTCCAGTGGGGGGCGGAGGCGGTCATGGTCATGACGGAGGGAGGTCCCTTCGGGGCGTCCACCACGTTGGGATATTATATTTACCTGAAGGCTTACCAGGATTTTGAAATGGGTTATGCCGCCACCATTTCATGGATCCTGTTCGTTCTGATATTCGGTTTGACCCTGCTCAATTGGAAAAAGGGCGGAGGCAGTATCGAGGATTGATGGAGAGCAGCGCATGAGTAAGGACACCCGTTGGCAATCGCTCTGGCACATTCCCCTTATCCTCGGGGGCATCACCTGTCTGCTTCCCCTGGCGTTTATGATCACCACCGCTCTTGCTCCGCCGGAAGCCGCCATGCGGGCGACCGACAATTTCTGGGAGATGGTGATCCCCCAGAACTGGCGCTGGGAGAATTTTATCATCGTCTGGGAGATCGTTCCCTTCCTGCGTTACTACATCAACAGCCTCTTTGTCGCGGTTGTCGCCACCACCGGCCAGGTCTTGACCAGCGCCATGGCCGCCTATGCTTTCAGCCGGATCCGCTGGCCGGGGCGGGATAAGCTTTTTCTCGCTTACCTGGCGACCATGATGATTCCCGGGCTGGTCATCATGATTCCGAACTTCATTCTCATGAAGCTGATTCCGGAGGGGCTGGAGATCGCTGTTCCGGTGGTGGACTGGATGAGCCTGCGCTACCTCGGAACCAGTGCCGACGCGACCGGCATCGGCCGTCTGGCCGGCCTCGATTCCTATTTTGCCCTGATCGCTCCCGGAATGTTCTCGGCCTACGGTACGTTTCTCCTGCGGCAATTCTTCATCAGCCTCCCCAAGGAACTGGATGAAGCCGCCAAGATCGACGGCTGCGGGCACTGGAAAATTTTTACCAAGGTCATCCTCCCGCTTTCCATTCCGGGGCTGACGGCACTGACGCTGTTGACGTTTATGACGGTTTGGGGCGCCTTCCTCTGGCCGCTGGTGGCGACCAACCAGGAATATCTCCGCACCTTGCCGGTGGGGCTGCAGGCATTCCAGGGACAGTATTCAACCGAGTGGCACCTGATGATGGCCGCGTCGCTGCTGATGCTGGTCCCGGTGATTGTCCTTTTCCTGGTCGGACAGCGATTCTTCCTCTCCGGACTGACGGTCGGTTCCGTCAAAGGGTGAGGAGGCCGGATAACTTCGCCGGTCCCCCGGTTTCCCGTCCGGCCGGCGACGGGTTCCCCGGGTTGGGATCCTCGGGCCGCGGGGGGTTAAACTATGCCTGACACACCGACCGAGTACAGTTTTACGGTTCCCGAGGGGATTCACCGCGAGCGGGCGGACAAGGTTCTGGCGGCGGGATTTCCCGGGTTCAGCCGGACGGCGCTGCAACGGGCTTTTGACGCGGGACGGGTATTGAGGGCGGGGATCGCGGTCGGAAAGCGGGAATCCGTGTCCGGGGGCGATGTTCTGAGGTTTTCCCTGCCGGCGGTGAAACCTTCGGCCATAAAGCCCGTACCGATCCCGCTGGAGGTCCTGTTCGAGGATGCGGCCATTCTCGCGATCAACAAAGCGAGCGGACAGGTGGTGCATCCCGGCGCCGGGACCGGCGAGGACACCCTGGTGCACGCGTTGCTGGCTCATTGCCGTGGCGGGCTCAGCGGGATCGGCGGGGTCGAACGTCCCGGCATTGTCCACCGGCTGGATCGGGAAACTTCCGGCCTGATCGTCGTCGCCAAGACCGATCCCGCCCACCGCGAACTCGCGCGACAGTTCCGGGACCGGGAGGTGACCAAGGATTACCTCGCGCTGGTGTTCGGCGTCCCGGAGTTGCTCTCCGGCTCGATCGTCGATTCCATCGGGCGGCATCCGGTTCACCGTCACAAAATGGCGGTATGCCCGGAAGGGCGGGGACGTCCGGCCTGCACCCGGTGGGAGCGGGTGGAGGTCTACGGCAAAACAGCGAGCCTGCTGCGCTGCCGGATCCTGACGGGCCGAACCCACCAGATTCGCGTGCACCTGAGTTCACGCGGGCATCCGCTCCTGGGCGATGCCGTTTACGGGTACCGGGACGCGGCCCGCGAGGGGCCGATGCCGCCGCGGATCATGCTTCACGCGGAGCGGATAGGGTTCCGCCATCCCTTGACCGGTGAGGCCATGCAGCTCTCGGCTCCGCCCCCTGCGGATTTCCGAGGAATGGTCGCCGCTTTGAGGCGGCGGGTGTGAAAAAAAAGCGACCGGAATCGTGGCGCGGCGGCACCGGGAGTCGGACACCCCTCGCCCCGAACCCCCGGGGGCTATTCCCCCTTTACCTTGCGGGTCAGGTTGGCGAGTTTGACTTCGAGGGATTTTACCCGGCTCTCGAGTTTGTGCAGTTCCTCCTCACTGACCGGCTTCTCCTTCTGCCACCATTCCCGCAGGGTTCGGTTGATTTCGTTGGTTGTCGACTCAAACTCCTTGCGGCTTTCCTCGACAATTTTTTCGGCCATTTTTTCGGCCTCCTGGCGGGTGATTTTTCCCTGCTCCACCATTTCGTGGAGCATCTTCTGCACGTGTTCCTTGGTGGTGACAGTGGCGCCGATCCCGGCGTATACGGCTTTCTTAAACATATCCAACATGACAGTCTCCTTTATTACATACGGGTTCGGTGATGGTGCAGCTTGCGCTAAAAACGCCTCATTTTCAAGTAATTGCTGAAAATCACCCGGCCGGGCCGGGGCGGCGGCGGGCGCCTCACTCGCTTTCCCGGGGAAGATATACCGTGAATGAGGAACCTTCACCTACTTTTGTCCGGAGGTGGATGGCCCCGCGATTACGCGTCACAAGCCGGGAGACGATCGCCAGTCCCAGCCCCGTTCCGTTGTCCTCCTTCCTCGTAGTGAAATACGGTTCAAACACTTCTTCGATGATATCGGCGGGTATCCCCTTTCCCTGGTCGCGAATCGTGACCGCCACATAGGAGCGCTTCGGGTCCAGGATTTCGCCGTTGATGATCCTTTCCTCCGGGCCGTTGGTGAATTTTGCGGCCGACGGCAACGAAGGCAGCAAGGCGGCCTGTACGGTAACCTTGCGGGAAGCGGGTGAATTTTGCAGGGAGTTGGTCACGAGGTTCAGCAGAATCTGCATGAGCTCGGAACTGTGAATAAAAACCGATGTGTCCTCTTCCAGGGGGGTGATTTCGACCATGGATTCGCGGACCGCCGGGTGGACCTTGATCAGGTCCTGGAGGTCCTGCAGGATCAGGTTGACCGAAACCAGTTGGCCCTCCGGGGATTCCCGGCGGATGAGCTCCAGGTGTCGGTTCGAAATCGAGCAACAGACGCGAACCTGTTGGGCCACCGTATTCATGTTTTCCCGGACTTCCTCCAGGTCGTTTCCGGTCAACCGCGACATTTCGGCCAGCCGGTGCATCAGGAGGTCCACGTAGCCCCTGATTATGGTGAGCGGATTGTTGATGTCGTGAAGGACCCCGGCGTAGATCTGTGAGGACGTGCGGGCCATCTCTTCCTGCATCATCAGCTTCTCCAGGTCCGATTGAAGCGAATCGAGCTGCCCGACCGAACTGGCGATGTTCAGGGAGAGTCGCCGGTGTTCCATCGCGCTTTCCACCGCCGTGCGCATGGCTTTTACATTGAACGGTTTTCCAATGTAATCCCGGGCGCCGTAACGAAGCGCTTGCCGCGCCGTCTCCAGGGTTTCGTAGGCGGTCAGCATGATGACCTCGGTGTGGGGGTCGATCTCTTTGAGGGACTTGAGCACTTCGATCCCCGACATTCCCGCCATACGGATGTCGAGGATGACCGTGTGGGGCGGAGTCTGGCGGGCAACGGTCACCGCCTCTTCACCGGAACGGGCGAGGAGTACATGGTAACGCTCCTCGAAGACGATCTTCAGCGATTCCCTGGGACCCTCTTCGTCGTCGACTATCAGGAGCGTTTCCTTGGTGTATTCCGTCATAATGGACTAAAATGCTATTCCCACGGAGGCCGAGACCGCGTTGACGATCGTTCGATAATTCCCGTCGGCCGGTCCCTCATCTCCCCCGTCGCTGCCGCGGACGCGACGGGTCGGTGAGTAGCCGAACTGGTAGCCCAGGCTCCAACTGAGGTGTTCGTCCCGCCAGCCGACGCCCAGAGCCCCCAGGTGCCGGTCGGAGTCCGGCACGGCGGGATTGAAATAACTGCTGGGGACCGAATTCTCGCTGAACATGTAGCCGACGCTAAGGTGGTAATTGTTTTCAAAATACCGTGTGACCCCGGCCTTGTAAACGATACTTTCCTCCCAGTTGAACTCGAGGTCCTGGTTTCCGCTGTTCTCCAGCCGCATCGTGACCGAATCGAGGACGGACCAGTCGGTCCAGTCGAGGTTCGCCTCGAAATTCCAGGCCTCACTGGGACGAAAAGAATACCCGATGACGGCGGTCCGGGGAAAGGGGAGATTGAGCTCGGCGTCCTCCCGGGAATCGATTCCCGCAGCGGGCAGACGGGTGGTGCCGGTGCCTTTCAGGTTGGACCGCAATGAACTTCGGTAGGCGAGGCCGAAAGCGTGACGCGGGGCGGGTGCCCAGCGCACTCCGAGGGTGTACCCGAAAAACTGGTCGCGCCCGTCGAAGTGGAATTCGTCGCCGTTGGCCAGGGGATGGCCCGGGGGAAAGAGGGCCTGACGCAGGTCGAGCTGGGCATCGTTGATGGTGAGGCCGCCACCGATGGATAGCTGCGGGTTGATTTCCCAGGCGATAACCGGCGTTATCTGCCGGAATTCCAGGGTGGACCGGGTGGCCACGGTCCGGAAATCGGTGTCGTCGGGCCAGTCGTTGACCAGCCCGAAGGGTGCGTAAGCGCCGATGCCGAAGGTGAGAGGGGTGGTTTCGATGGGAAGGGTGAAATAGGCGTTGGGGACCGGCTGGATGCTGGTGTCGTTGGTCGTTCGTTCGCCGGTCTGGCGGCTGCGGTAATCGACGTCGAAATGGATGGCGTAGACGCCGGCCTGAATCGAAGGGACGTGTACCTGGGTGATTCCGGCCGGGTTATAATAGATGGCGGCGGGGCTGTCGGCGGTGGCTGCGTAGGCGTTTCCCCGCCCCGACGCATGTGTGTCCATGTCCACCAGGCGGAAGCCCAGGCCGGATGCGGTCACGACGGGAATGACGGTTAGGGTTGCGACGGTGACCAAACGAAGGAAATTTTTATTCATGCCAGGGGAAGGATCGCGCGGACGTGTTTTTTCTTTGTCTTGTTTCGAGTGATTTCAAGCGAACCTCCGTGGGCTCGCAGAATTTTTTCCGCCACGGTGAGCCCGAGGCCGACACCGACGTTGCGGGTGGTGAAAAAAGGCTTTAATGCCTCCTCCGCGGCTTCTTCGGAAAAACCGCCCCCGTGGTCGAAAAAATCGATGGCGACGACATTCCGTCCCTTGTCGTCGTTTTCGAATCGGTTCGTGACCACGATGTTCGCCTGCTCGGAGCCCGATTGCAGGGCGTTGAGGAGGATCTCCATGCAGGCGTGTTTCAGGGTCGATAGATCGCCGCGGATTTTGCAGTCGTCGAATTCCGGGTCGTACTGGAGGGTTCCGTCCCGGCCGCAGAAATTGAGGGCTTCGGAGAATGCCTGTTCGAGAAGTTCCTGCAGGGAACCGCCGTGATCGGTGCCGTTTCGGCTCTGGGAAAGGAGCATCATCTGGTCCGCGAAGCGCGAGATGCGGCGAATCTGGCGGTCCATGGTCTTGTCCAGAGAGTTCCGGAAGGCGTCCTTGTCAAAATCGGTTTCCAGCAGTTGGTGGTGTGTGCTCAGGGGGACGAGGGCATTGCGGATCTCGTGGGCGAAACGTTCCGCGATGAGGGCGACGGTCCGGGCGTTTTGGGCCTCGACTTCGATCTTCTTGGCCTTTTCCACCTGGGTAAAGTCCTCCATCAGCAGCATGGTGGCCGATCCCGCCTCCAGCCGTCCTGTCTGCAGAGGAAATATGGAGATCCGGAATATCCGGTCGTCGCCGGGAAAGCCGTCGAACATGAAGGGCGGAATGTCTTCTCCTTTTTGGACGACCTCGTACAACTGGCAGGCGATGCTGGGAGGCAGGTCGGAGAAGGACACCGAATCGCCGGGTGCCTTCTGCATGAATTCCAGCAGGGCGGGATTGGCGTGGAGGACGGATAATTCCGGCGACATCACCAGGCAACCGCTTTTGAACTGGGCGATGACATCGGAAATCAGTTCGTGATGGCTGGCCAGTTCCTCGTGGAGCCAGTTGTTGCGGATGGCGAGCCCGAGCTCCTCCATGAGGTGAAAGAGCAGTTGCAGTTCGTCGTCCGCAAACCGCGTTCCGGTCAATCGGCCTCCGATCAGCGCGATCCCGAGGCAGCGCTCCCGATCGACAATAGGTATGGCCACCTCGCACCCGAGCAGTTCGAATTCCCGGTTGATCTCGTAGTTCTCGTCCGAAAACAGGTTGGCTTCGTAATCGGCCTTGAGGATTTGTCCGCTGCGGGCGACCATGCCGCCGATACCACTGGAGAGGTTGATCTGGAAGTATTGGAAAAGGTCCGCTTCGATTCCGATCGAGCAGATGCATTCGAGCGCGTCGTCCTCCCTCTCGGCGGCGGACAGGCCGGGGAGGGGCAGGTCGGGTTTTCGCAGCAGGATGGCGACCCGGTTCACGCTGATGATTTCGCGAAGCTTGAGAATGAACTGGTGGACGAAGGATTTGAGGTCGAGCGAATAGGAGAGGATGCGGGAGAAATCCCGCATGATCTCCAGGGCCGAGCCGGGCAGTGTTCCGCCGTGACGAAAGGTTCCGGGAGCCGGGGCCGGTCCGGTTTCGGGGCGATGGGTCCAGGCCGGCTTTTTTGCGGGGGAGCGGAGGTGCCGGGTGAGAATCCGGTGGAGCAGGGCGGAACGGAGCGGTTTGCGGAATATGAAATCGGCGCCCTTGAGATAGGCGTCCTCTTCCCAGATGGGATTCGTGTCCCGGGTGCAGAGAAAAACGCCGATGGCGGAAGCATGGCGGCGCACCTCCTCCAGGGCGTTCACCGCGGACAGGTTCGGCAGATCGGCGTCGATGAGGCAGGCGTCGGGAAGCGGGGTCTTGAGAATCGATTGGGCTTTATTCGGGGAGGGGAGGGGGTGGAGCCGAAACTCGTTTTCAGGGAGCAGCGCTTTAAGCGAATCGGTAAAACCGTTGTCCTCAGTTATGACGAGAATATGGAACATTACGGGCGTTTAGAAGAAGCCGGGTTTGGTATTATACAATTTATTCACAAAGCGCAACCTTGGAGTTTGAGAGATCAGAAATGGATGAATTTTTTGAATACCAGGCAGGTGTTGCTGCCGTCGAAGCCGGCGTTCAGGCTGACCGCGGCGTTAACCGGATAGCCGCGGCACGCAAGCGGGACGTAGTCGAGGTCGCATTCGCTGTCGGGAGCGGTGAGGTTGATGGTGGGGGGAATGGTGCGGTGCCGTATTGCCAGTGCGCAGATCGCCGCTTCCAGGGGTCCGGCCGCTCCGGTCCAGTGGCCGGTGACCGGTTTGGTCGCGCTCACCTGGAGGCGTTTCGCGTGCTGTCCGAATGTTTGCTTGATCGCCACGGATTCCGCCCGATCGTTTTCCGCGGTCGCTGTGCCGTTGGCATTGAGATAATCGATTTCGTGCGGGGCGACCCCCGCGCGGTGCAGGGCCTTTCCCAGTGAGCGGAACCCGGTGCCGCCGGTTCCGTTTGATCCGTTGCAGTCGAAGCTTCGGCCGAACCCGGCGATTTCGGCGTAGATAGGAGCTCCCCGGCGAAGGGCGGAGGATAACTCCTCGACCACCAGGAATGCCGCACCCTCGCCGAGGATGAATCCGTCCCGGTTCGCCGCAAAAGGGCGCATCGCTCGCGCCGGTTCCTCGCACTCGCGACTCATGTCGTTCGACGCGCAGAACAAACCCCAGAAGCCGGGAGTTATCGGTGTTTCCGCCGCTCCGGCCAGGGCGATATCGACGTCGTCGTCGCGGATCAGGGCGAGCGCCTGGGCCAGGGTGTCGACGCCGGTGGAAGCACCGGTGGATAAGCTGAGGGCGTGCCCGGCTAATCCCAACTCGTGGGCGATGGCGGAGCCTCCGCTTCCGGTCTGCCCGTTGATGAGAATCGAAAGGGTGTCGCGGGGCCGATCGCCGTTTGCCGGCAGTTCGGCGGAGCGATGAAGTTGCTGGGAGGTTCCCGCCACGATTGCGAGGCGGTCCGGTTCGACGGAGGCGGAATCGAATGCGGCGTCATCCAGGGCGTTCCTGGCGGCGGCGATCGCGTATTGGATGGCGGGCGGGTAGTGATTGGCCGTCGCCGGGGCGAGGTAATCGGCGGGATTGAATCCCCGCAGGGGGCAGGCCACTTTGCTCGGCAGGGCGGAGGTGTCGATGCGGCTGATGAAGGCGGCGGCACTTCGCCCGGCGCACAAACTGGTCCAGAATAGATTGAGGTCGGAACCATTGGGGGCAATGACTCCAATTCCGGTGATGACGGCTCGTCGTTTTGAAGATTGCATGAAAAGTCTGGGCGGTTGTTTCGCGTTTCGATGCGGAAGATGGGCATCATCCGTGAGTTAGACGCGTTTTACCCCGCCTTTTATTTGGTGCCGCGATGGAAGAATGGCCAGCCCATTCAGTCGGTTTCGTGCAAAAAACCCGGGCTGCCGAGCGCGCCGAAATCGAGCAGGCCGTGACTGATCCATCCCTTCCTGAGGCAGTCCATGTCCGAAAGGCCCTCCCGGGGGCCCTCTTCCGGCAGATTCAACCGGAAGTGAAAGCGGTTGTGTGAGGATCGCCGGTACAGGCTCCCGAGGTTGAAACGGGCCGGGACGGTTTTTTTGCACGGGGTCTCCGGGTGAACCGGGAACGGGAAATTGACGTTGTGAACCACGTTGCGGGGATTCCCCCGGCCGGCGAGCGTTCGGGCCAGCCGGGTGGCGAAGGCGGCGGCGGCGGCGAGCGACTTTTGCATCTCGCCGTCGAGCGCGCCGGGCTTCGATTTCAGGGATTTAAAGGTCCCCGGCGGCAGGTGCTGCGAGAGGGCCAGCGCGGGAAGGCCGAGGAGGGCGCCCTCCAGGGCGGCCGCCACGGTCCCGGAACTGAGAATGAGCGGCAGCCCGGCGTTGAACCCGATGTTGATCCCGGCGACGACGAGGTCCGGACGGCGGGGAAGGAGGTGTCCCACCGCGATATTGACGCAGTCGGCGGGCGTTCCCTCCACCGCCCAGGCCGGACCGGCGTGGCCCTCGACCGGTCGCACCGCGACCTCCCGATGGCGGCTCATCGCCTTTCCGGTCCAGCTCTGCTCTGTTGCCGGGGCCACGGTGTAGACCCGGCCGATTTCGGCCAGGGCGGCCGCGAGGTGCCGCAGAAAGGCCGTATCGAGCCCGTCGTCGTTGGTGATCAGGATGGTGGGATGGGACATGGACGGCGGGCGGAGAATTCGAAAATCCCGGGTGCGTCCGCACACCGGCGGAGCGGGCGGTCACGCGGGGTTCGGTTCGCCTCTGGTTCGGACCGATCAACAATCACCGCGTCGAGATCCGGACTTCCGGCGGGTGGGCGTAGTCGTTCCAGAGGCGTTCGAGTTCCGCCGGGTCCGGTTCCCCGTCCATGACCGCAAACCGGTAGCGCGCGACATAGGGTTCCCCGGGCGAGATTTCCCAGTCTCCCAATTGGGAGGGCGCGTAACAGAAGAAGGGTTCGCGGGGGTGGAGGCGCACGGGCTGGGGAAATCGGAAATTTTCCGGGTGGCAGAAGATGGCGATGCCGGTCCGCTCGCCGTCGACGTCGCCGCTGATATGAGTCCAGCGCGTTCGTGTGTTGTTGCCTTCCTGCCGGCCGGTGACGCCTTCCGAGGTGAGAAAATGGGTGTTTTCCGCTCCCATCCAGTCGTCGTGTCCCCGGAAGCCAAGGCCGCCGTAGTGGTGTTCGATTTGTCTGAGCGGGTCGGAGGTAGCCGCCTTCTGCACCATCTCGAGGTCGAACAGGTGGTGTTGTGCCGAGGTGTTGCCGGTCTGGTAGAGTTGCACCGCCCAGGTCTCGCGCAAGGCGACGACCGGTTCGTCGGCGGACAGGTCCACGAAGCGGTGACGGGATCGAAAACCGCCGTGTACGGGCCCGCTCCAGTGCCGGTCCAATTCCTCGAATTCGACCCGGCCGGTTTCGGCGTGCATGTTCCAGAAGTCGGGATTGCGCCCCTGGAACTCGGTCCGGGTCCACGGCGCCCAGATCCCCTGGTGATGGGTGTGGCGCGGGGGGTAACTGGAGGTGACCGTCCGGCCGGAGGGGCTGATGACCGGATGGAGGAATCCGCCCCGTTTCAGGACCGGGTTGATGTCCGGGCGCGGAAAGGGGCGTTCCTCCGCCTGGTAGTAAAGAGCGGGTCGACCGGCAAGTGAGAACCGTACGCGTCCGTCGGCGTTCGCCGTTTCGACCCATGGAGCCACGTCGTGGGCGGGGGTCGTTCCGGCCAGGCGGTAGGTGATGTCGCTCCCGGCCGCGAGTCGCGGCAGGATAAACGCGGCGGTTCCGTCGGGGGCGACCTGAAGGGGAATCCGTTCACCGTCCGGCCCCTCCAGGGAGCGGTGGTCGCGGGCTCCTTCGGGCAATTCAAAGGTGACCGGGGTGCCGTGCCGGTCCCAGTCTCCCGCGGCGACGGTAACGGTGACGGCATCGCCGGGGAGCGGAGACGGGGCCAGAAGCAGGACGACCGGGACGAATGAAAAGAGTAGGGATTTCCGCATGGCTTGATTGCACGGCGAACCGGTCGGGGGATCAAGGGAAAACTCCGGGACTAATCGACGAATATCGCCACGGCCGTGGCGTTGTCGCGTCCGCCGCGCTCGTTGGCCAAGGCGATCAATTCGCGCACGACGGCCTCCGGCGATGCCGCCGCGAGCACCCGCGGGTGGATTTCCTCGGGTGTAATGGCGAGGGTGATACCGTCGGTGCAAAGGATAAAACGGTCTCCGGGAACGGCGGTTTCGACCCGGGTGTCGATTTCCAGGTCTTCAATCTGCCCGAGGCAGCGGGTCAGCACGTGACTGTGGCGGCGGGGAATGGGGATGAGTGGGTTGTAGTCGGGACGGCTGCGGATTTCCTCCTCCAGGGTGTGGTCGGTGGTGAGTTTTTCCATTCCTTCGGGCCGGAACCGGTAGAGGGCCGAATCGCCGACGTGGGTGATTTCCAGACGGTCGCCCCGCAGGGCCGCACTGGTCAGGGTCGTTCCGATTCCGGTCTCGGGACTGAGCCTCCGGCCCAGCACCACGATCTCCGCGTTCAATTTGTGGAAGAGCGGCTTCCAGTCACGGGGAATTCCGCGTTTGTCCAGTTCCCGCTCCAGGATCGAGAGCGCGGTGGTGCTGGCGAGTTGGCCCTCGGGCAATCCCCCGAGCCCGTCGGCCACGGCGAACACCGACCGGGTCCCCTGGAGCAGGCAGGCGTCCTCGTTGCGCTCCCTCACCCGTCCGATATCGCTTTGACCGTAGCTGGTAACCTCCATCGCCTCTGCCGTTGTTTCAGTTGTCCGGTTCCACCGTTTCACCCACGGGCACGAATCGGTACTCGCGGTTGCGACGCAGGATAACGCCGCGCGGCTCCACTTCGTAAAGGATAACCCCCTCGATTTCCTCGCGCTCGGCGATTACCGAGCCGTTGATGACGGCTTCGCGGTTCTCCATGAGGACGGCTTCGATGGTTAACCGGGGCCAACTGCCGTCCTCTGTCGGGGTGCGCTCGGGGGCGGCGGTTCGCCCCGTTTCGGCGGGGTCCCGCGGTGTATCCGCCGCTTCGCCGGTCAGCGGGGGTTGAGGGGGTTGCGGGACGGCGTCCTGAACGCTCTTGATATCCTCGGCCGAAAGCGAAAACGAGAAGGACAGCGTGGCGTCGTGCGTCCGGGCCCGGAGGTCCTCCAGGAACGCCGGGGGACGCTCCACCTGCTGGGCCGCCATCATCTGCAGCAGGGGAAGAAAGTTTTCGTTCAGCGCGTCGCGGATGGTGTCCGCGTCGCCCGCGCTCCCGAATCCGAAAACCAGTTGCAGGGCGAGCGTGCGGTTGGCCCGAACGCCGATGCCGGCGTTGCGCAGTGACGCCAGGGCCTCGCCCGCCGGACCCAGTTGGACCGGCGATGCCGCCAGCCCCTCCCGCAATTGCGCCTGCATCCGGTCGTTCAGGGTGACCACAAGCCATCCGTGATCGCCGTTTTCAATCGATTCCCTCCCTTCGCGGATGCCGGCGGGCAAATGTTTTTCCCGCCGGGAATCGAGCTTCCGCAGCGTGTCCCGGAGGGCGTTTTCGTCGCCAAAGTAAACGGTGGTGCCGTTATCGCCGCGATCGAAGACGGTCGCGGCAAAGAGAAGGGGGGAGTCGGGGACCGGGAAGTTAAGAACGTCGCGCCCTTCGATTTCCGTTCGCTCCAGGCGGTTTCGATCTCCTTCCTCGAGAGTCTCCCTGACAGCGGCTTCCATCCGGTCGAGGTCGAGCGCAGCGGCCAGGCGAACGGCGCCGGCCATGCTTACCTCGTGCGGGCGGTTTTCCGCAAACGCCCCGATGTCGCCCACCGAGAACAGGACCTCCAGCACGTCCTCCTCGCGGATGCCCAGGGCGTTCTGAAAACGGGCGACTTCCGGCGGCACGACTTCGTCCGGGCGGTCGAGGGCCCGCGAAAACGCGGAGGTTTCGAGGTCGCGGATATTCAGGTAGAGCACCAGGTCGGCCTCCTCGAGGGCGGCGGCCTCCACCGCGCCTTCCGGTCCCGGACCGAAATAATGATACACGCCGAATCCCAGCCCGCCGAGGGCGAGAAGGAACAGGATGAGCAGGGAAAAATCCAGGAGTTTGTGTTTGCGTGTTTTCATGCGAATCAGCCGGGTTTGGGTTTTTGGGATATCGTGGCGGGGTCGAGAACGCCCGGCTCCGCCGCGTTCATGGCCGGAGGAAGCCGCCGGGGCGGGGTTCCAGGTACTGTCCGCTGCGCGGCTGTCGGTTTGCGCTTGGCTGCCATGAATTGCGCTCGATCCGGTCGGTTCCGAACGGAACGGACCGGACCTTTAGCAATAGCAGGATGACCTTCGCCGACAACAAAATAAATCGGGCGTTCCACCACCGGTCCGGGGACCCGGCCGCAACCCGAATGCCCGGAGGGCCGGGGCATTCGGAGGTGGACAGAATCAGGGGACCGCTTAGTTTGAGACCCATGTATCCCGTCGATTTTCGCGCGTTTGTATTCTCGATGTAAATCAACCGATCCATCCGTCAATCCATGATCCTTCCTTTGCTTCGCAGAGTGGCGCTGCTCGCGCTCGGGGTGTTCCTCCTGTTCCTGGTGCTCTCCTACGTTTTCGCCCACCTCACCGAAACCCTTCCCGGTTTTCCGGTCGGGTTGTTTGTGCTCGGGGTCGGCGTCGCGCTGGCCTGCGGCGGGCTGCTCGTGCGCCGGGCGTACGTGAGCGACGACTACCTGACCGGATGGCACGAACGTGTTTTTCTGGTGCTCTCCACGCTGTTTGTGGTCGGTTTGGGCGGCGCTTCGCTGGCGGCACAGTTGCTGGTTCTCCGGCACGGATTCTGGGGGGAGGTCCTGTTGGGTTACGTCCCGGTGGCGGCCGCCCTGATCTACCTGGCGGCGGCCGTAATTCGTTTCAAAGAGGCCGGCGATTACCCCGCGGAATACCCGGAATACACGGCGAAACAGGCCCGCCGGCGCGCCGGTCAGGGGCTGCGCGAAGGCGGCGTGGCGGCGGCGGCCCTGGCGGTTGCCGCGATCTGCCTCTTCCTGGTGTTTCCCGACGAGCTTCCCCTGGTGGAGGTGGTGGAGGACGCGCCCGAGGAACGGCCGGAAATCGACCTGGACGACCTGGAGGGCGATTGGGACTCGGTCGCCTTCCTGACCCGGGCGGCCGACGCCGGTCACCGCGAGGCCCAGTACCGGCTGGGGCAGGTGTACTATGACCCGTCCCATCCGAAATACTGGAAAAACCCCGGGCGCGCGGCCCGGTACCTGGCCCTGGCGGCGGAGCAGGGACACGCCGCGGCGGCGCTCGATCTAGGTTACCTTTATCGGGAGGGGTACGGCGATATCCAGGACGATGCCCGGTCTTTGGAGTCCTTTCGGATGGCTGCCGAAGCCGGGGAGCCGGCGGCCCGGCGCGAGATCGCGCGGGCGTACCTGCAGGGGCGCGGGGTGGAGGCGGACGCATCGGCCGCTTTCGGCCATTTCCTGGCGGCGGCGGAAGCCGGCGACATCGAGGCGCAGAAGGAACTGGCCGAGGCCTACCAGGGGGGGCGCGGGGTGGAGCCGGATGCCGGAAAAGCGTATACCTGGTTCAGCCGGGCGGCCCGGGGCGGGCATCCGGCGGCGCAGAACGACCTGGGATTGATCTATCTTCGCGGCGTCGGAGTCGAGGCGGACGTGGACCAGGGCATGGTCTGGCTCGAGCGCGCGGCCGGGCAGGGGTTTCAGGCGGCGATCTTCAACCTGGGTATGATCCATTACCGCGGGGATTACGTCCCCGTCGATTACGAGCGCAGCTACCGCTACCTTTCCGACCTGGCCGATTCCGGGCACGTCCTGGGTCATTTTTACCTGGGCTCACTCTACTACGAAGGACGGGGGGTGGAGCACAACCCGGAACGGGCCTATGAACAGTTCCTAATCGCCGCCGACCGCGGACACCTGCGGAGTATGATGAACGTGGGGGGGCTTTACCTCGAGGGCACCGGTACGTCGCGGGATCTCGAAAAGGGGATCGCTTACATGGAGTTTGCCGCTTTGCGCGGACTGGTGGAGGCCCAGTGGCGGATGGGGACGATTTTTCACGAAGGCAGGTTCGTCCTGCGCGATCCGGTGGAAGCCCAGAAATGGTTTATTCTCGCCGCCGGGCGCGGCCACGAGGAGGCGGCGGCCATGATCGAAGTCCTCGATCGTGAACTCACCGACGAGGACCGGCGTACGGCGCGGACACTGGCCGCCCGGATTTCCCCGGAGTGATTGGCCGCGCTCTGCCGGTCGGGAACGATTTGCGGGAACCCGTCCGCGCACCCCGATTATGTTGATCGCAAATTGTTTTGAGGTTTGACAACGTGGAGATTGGGGCCGATGATATCACTTATTCCCGGCGTCCGTTTGAACGCGTCCCTCCTCCAATGCAACAGGTTTTATTTTCGGGCTTCAACCTATCCCCTGATTCCGAAGATTGAAACGCAGCTCCTGATCCCTGTCATGTTCGGTGGCTCGAAGAGGGTTTTCTGTTTCCAGCGGTTGCCGGTACTCCCTTATACCTAACTCCCAACCCGACATCCCTGATCATGAATACCAAATCCTCGGTTCTGAAACTGCCGGCTCTGCTGGTTCTGTGCTTCGCGGTGGCGGCCGTTTCCGCTTACGCGCAGCAGATATTTATCGATATCGATTTTGAAAGCTACACATCGACCGCCCAGATGGGCGACCAGGAAACCGGCGATTGGCCCCTGTTTCCGGCCGATCAGGATCCCGACCTGGCGCCACTGGTGACTCAGGACCCGGACGGGACCACAAACCAGAGTGTCCTGATGTCCGGCGGAGTGAACCGCGGCTGGTGGGAGATCATGGATCTCAATCCCACCGATGACGAACCGATTGTTTTCCAGTTTCGCGTATACGACCACATGACGACCGAGTTCGACGAGGATGCGGAAGAGGAGGTGCTGGTGGCCGGCGCCAACTACGCCGAAGTGCGCGCCGAGTTCGGCAACATCTTCGCGGCTCCCTTTTGGATCGAGACGCAGGTGGGTGAATTCGACGTCACCCGTTACCAGGCGCGCGTCTTCGCCGGACCCGGATGGATCCAGCTCGCCGCCGAGCGGAGTGAAGGCTGGCAGGAATTCCGGTTTGTCATCTTTGAAAACTCGGTCGATATCTATGTCAACGGCGAGCTCGATCCCAACGGGACCGCTATCCCGTGGAACGGCGGTTCCATGGAGATCGTCAATATCGGTGGACCGTTTTCCACCGCGAACTTTCCGGCCAATTACGACGATGTCTACCTGGCGCAGGATCCGGGTGCGGCGCGCGCCATCGATATCGTGGAGCATCCGGAGGGCCGCGAAGTGGCGGTCGGTTTCGAGTTTGAGTTGAGCTTGGTCGCGGAGGGTTCCGGAACCCTTACGTATCAGTGGTTGAAGGACAACGTCGAGCTCGCCGATTCCGATCCCCGCGTCTCCGGTGCCACCAGCGACACCCTAACGATTACCGGTACCGAATTCGACGATGCCGGGCTCTACCGGGTGGCGGTTTCCGACGGCAGCGAGACCACCCTGAGCCGCGGTGCCGAAATCGATGTGCAGCCCTTTATTTTCCTGGAGGTTCCCGGGACCGTTCAGTTGGAGGAAGGTGAGAACGCGGTGTTTTCCGTCGAGGTCGAGGGCGAGGAGCCCTTCGATTACCAGTGGTTCCGCGACGGTGAGGAGGTGACCGACGGGGGACGCATCTCCGGTGCCACCGACGCCACCCTGACCCTTGCGGAGGCGGTTCCGGCCGACGCCGGCCGGTACTCGGTGGAGGTCGGCAATACTCACGGCAGCCGCGAGACCGAAGGCGCGGCCCTGGTCATCGCGCCCGCGCCGACCGGGGTGCGTTTTGCCGACTTCGAGGATATTGTGCTGCCCGCGGCCAACGGGACGGTGATGTTCCGGGCACCCAGTTTCTCCGGATCGACCAGCGGCAATGTGGCGGCTCCCAACCTGGCCCAGGTAACGGACGATGTTCCGGAAGGGAACTGGGGGGCCCAGTCACTGCTGGTAAACTTCAGTTTCGCCGCGGACCTCGCCAACCCGTGGTTGCGCCTGACGACCTTCAATGTCGCCACTCTGGGGAATCCGATCATCAGCTTTGAGCAATTCCTGCGCTTCGATATCCATACGAACGAGGATGTTTATGTAACCCTTGCGGTCCGCGAAACCCACGCCCCGGGATTGAGTCCCGCGAACGACGGTATCGGTGAAGACGGAGGAACCGGCGATGGAAACATCCATAACGGCATCGAATGGATTGGCGGGGATATCGACCCGGACAGCGTTCCGCCGAAAGCGCGGCTGGTCCGGGCCGGGCAATGGACGACCCTTTATTTCGACATACCCAACGAGTTGGTCACGGCGTTTGCCGGGGTCGGCGCCGACGGGGAACTGGACGGCGATCGCGGGACCATTGAACACTTGGCGTTCATGCCGGTGAGGGATGGTGATGACAACTACCCGACGGGCCCGTACGAAATCCACCTCGATAATTTTGAGGTGACCGAAGTCGGACCCCCGGCTTTTGTGGGGCTGCCGCAGGTGGCCGCGGGCCGCACGCCGGACGGCAATGTCCGCGTGCAGGTAACCGGGGAAGCCAACGCCTCCTTCGCCCTGGAGGTTTCCGGGGACCTGGTGAACTGGGAACCGCTCGCGACGATTGAAGCGGACGGTACCGGCGTCGCCGAGTTCATCGAGGAAGAGGTATCCACGTATCCGCGTCGCTTTTACCGGGTGAACGTGGAGGATTGATCCGCGGTTTGCAGTCGTTTTTCAAAAGCCCCGGGGCGGTAACGCCCCGGGGCTTTTTTTGTCGGGTGCGGGAGGATTTCAGCCCGATTCCAGCGGTTTGGTAATCCGCCCGAACTTGGTTTCCTTGAAACGGAAAAAAGGCTGCTGCATTTCGATGGCAATCATCTTGCAATGCCGGACCATGCGGTCGCAACTGATGACGTATTCGCTCAGGTGAAGTCCGGCCGCGGGAGTGATCTCGTGGCGGGCCACCTTTTCGTCGAGTCTGCTGCGAATGTCGGCGCTGGTTTCCACGTAGGCATCGCGCGCCCGGAGGATGGCGGCGGCCCGGTCATTGAAATCGTTCTCGCCCGAGCCGAGAGCGTCCTCCGTCGTCCGCAACACCCGGTTCGCCTTTTGGTGCAGCTCGTACAGGGGCTGAACCAGGGATCGTTGGGAGAGGTCGGGCTGCCCGGTTCGGAACATCCTCTCGGCCAGGGTGGCCAGGTTTTCGATGTGGTCGCCGATGCGTTCCAGATCGCCCACGATGTGATTCAGGTATTTGGCAAAGAGGGCCTGGCGACGGGAAAGATAGCGGCGGGTGAGGAGACCGAGGTAATTTTTGAAGGTAACCTTGATCTCATTGACGATGTCCTCGTTCATGCGGATTTTGCGAACGACCGATTTGTCGTAGTTTTTCAGGAGGTCGCGTTCGTGGTCGAGACTGGTCCGGCAGATCGTCGCGCACCGCTGCAATTCCCGGAGAGCGGCCTGCAGCGCGTTTTCCGGCGTGGGGGTGAGAGCGGGATCGAGGAAGGTTCCCGGTCCGGCGGGTTTTTTCGAGGGGGTCAGCTTCTCGATTCCGAGGGCGTAAAGTCCGGTGAAGGGAAGCAGGAGTACGGCGGCGACCGCCATGACCGCGGTGTGCAGGTTGGCGGTCTGATGGACGAGACTGTCCGCCGTCAGCGGAATCACCCAGAGGAAAAGCGGGGCGGCGGCGAGCGCGAGGAGGGTGTTGAAAACGTTGAACACGAGGTTGCCGATGGCGGCGCGGCGGGCCTCGATCCCGGTGCCGATGCTCGCCAGCAGCGCGGTGGCGGAGGTGCCCAGGTGGGCTCCGAGCACAAGGGGATAAACCTGGTGCAACTGCGTGAACACGCCGGCGGAAATCAGCACGAACGTCATGCCGATAGTGGCGCCGCTGCTTTGGATGACTGCGGTGAAGAGGCCGGCGGCGGCCACCCCCAGCAGCATGCCGGACCAGGTGGCGCCGTCGATTCTTTCCAGCCAGGGGCGCATGGCATCGCGGTGCGGTTCGATGGCGCCGCTCATGAGGTCCATGCCGAGAAACAACACCCCGATCCCCAGCAGGGCGCGCCCGCCCTGGCGAAAAGTCTCCCGCGGGGCCGCGACCGAAACCAGGAGGCCGATGGCGATGGCGGCGAACGCGAGATCGGTCAGCCGAAGGGAGACGACCTGCATTGAGAGCGTGGTGCCGATATTGGCGCCGAAGAGGATCGGGAGCGCTCCCGCCAGGCGGATGAGTCCGGCGTTGACCAGACCGACGGTCATGGCCGAGGCGGCGCTGCTGTGAATGAGGAAACCCAGCAGCGTGCCGAGGGATAAGCCGGCGATCCGGTTCCGGGTCGCGAGGGCGAGGGCGCTGCGCAGGCGTTCTCCCGCCACCGCCCGAAGTCCCCCGGTCATGATCTGGATTCCGAAAAGGAACAGGGCGAGACCGCCGGCGGTGATGAAAATCGTGGATAGAATATCTGCTGCGGACATGGTGAAGGCTGGCCGCCGGGCGAATTTCCGCCGGGTACCGGTCCGTTTGTTATGGAAGGTTCACTCGGCCGTTTTTTCAAGAACGTTCCGGGCTCCGCCCGGCGGCGGAAGGGCATGATCCCCGGCCGGATTCGGGCCCACCGGGGCGAAACGCCGCCGAGGCGGGGCCGGGTCTAATACGGGACCCGGTCCGGGTTGTGACGCCACCGTTCGAATACCCGGAGCCCGGCTTTGCGCCCGGTCTGGTGCCAGGTAATTTCCCGCTCGGACCAGTCCCGCCGGATTTCACGGAGGATTCTCCGGTCGTCGAATCCCGCGGCGGCGGCGTCGTCCGCACCACAGGCGAATACCAGCCGGTCGATTCGCGCCCAGTAAATCGCGGCCAGGCACATGGGGCAGGGTTCGCAACTGCAATAGATCGTGCACCCGCTCAGGAGGTGGGTGTCGAGGTTGCGGGCGGCGTCCCGCAAAGCGACGATTTCGGCGTGGGCCGACGGATCGCACGCGGCGACCACCTGGTTCCATCCCTCGCCTGCGACGCTTTCTCCGCGTGCCACTACCGCGCCGAACGGACCGTGGCGCCCGTCCCGCGAGTGCTCGATCGCCAGGTCGAGTGCGCGCGCCAGGTGGCCTGCGTCATGTTGCGGCATTCAGGAAGGATGCCAGCGATAAAGGGGTTCGTCGAGCCAGGACGGGGTGTTGCCTTTGGCGGAGCGTTCCCGGCATTTGCCTGTCCGGCTGGATTCGTCGTTCCCGGTCTTCTCGAGAGCCGCAACGTTCCAACGGGCCCTTTCCGATCCTTGGGCCGGCGCCGGGGGCTCCGGAACAGCCGCCTCGCGGCGGGCCGGATCGGCGGATTCGCGGGGATACCTCCCGGGTGTCCCCTGGCAGGTCAACCACCGGTTCAGCGACGATGCCGCCAGCCAGCGCGCCGGACGATGGCCCAGTTTTGCCGCCGCCACGGCCAGGGTGTGGGTTTGCCAGATATCGTCCAGATTGTCGCTTCTCTGGAAAATGACCGCGGCGTGATAGTAGTCTTCCGGTGCCGTGGCCGCGCCGGATTCCAGGATCGCGGAAACGCGTTCCCGGCGTTTGAGTTCCCGCTGGCGCAGTTCCCAATGCCCCGGAGTGCCGTACCGGGCTGTTGTCCTGTCCTCGTTCTGATCCGCGCGAAAAAGGTTCAACAGCTCTTTATTCATTATAGAGAATAGTGGTGTTCGGATTGAGGTTCGTGTTGCCCCGGATAGGGCTCCACCCGGGGGGTGGGTCCTGGCAACTTGACGTGAGAGAAAGCCGTCACCGGGAGAGTGGAAAGGGACGGCGTCCGGTGAAACTGATCGTGCCGCGACGGTAGTGTTTGGGGTCAGGGATGCCAAGCTTGTTTTTTTAAAACTTTTTCACAATTTTTGCTCCTGATAAAAGTTCTTAGTAACAGGCAGCTTAGGAAAAAGGTTTTCAGAAATTAAGTTTTTTAAAACCGGACACGGGGTGCGGGGCATGCCCGGATCGCCTCATTTTCGCAACGGGAGGGAGATCCGGATCGCGGTTCCGGTGGAATCGGATCGGACGACGTCGACCCGGCCGTGGTGACCGTCGAGGATTCGCTTGACGATGGCCATGCCCAGTCCGGTTCCTTCGTTTCGACCGGTCAGGAACGAGTCGAAAATCCCTTCGCGGATTGTGTCGGGGATGCCGCAACCGGTATCGGTCACGGTCAAATGCGCCCACGGACCGTTTCCCGCATCCGGCTTCCGGACCAGCTCGAGCCGGAGTTCGCCGCCGTCCGGCATGGACTGAAGGGCGTTGAAAATAAGGTTGAGAACAACCTGCTGGAGTTGTCCCCGGTTGCCCTCGATCACCAGCGGTTCCCCCGGTTCTTCATATTCGTGCCGGACCCGGCACTGTTCGAGTTTCAGGCGGACCAGGATAAGGGTGTCGCGGAGAATGTCGCGGAGATCGCACGGGGCGTGAACATCCTCGGACGATTTGGCGAAGTTGAGCACCCGGCTGACGATCGATTCGAGGTGATCGAGCTTTTCCTCGATAATGGCGCGGTCGCGGGCGCGGGGATCGGTGGAGGCGAATTGCAGGTCGAGGGATTGGAATAGGAGTTTTATCACGGTCAGGGGGTTGCGGATTTCGTGGGCGACCTCCGACGCGAGCAGCCCCAGGGCGTTCAGCCGTTCGCTTACGCGGAGCTGTTCCTCGCTCTGGAAGACGCGGGCGTAAAGGCGGGCGTTCTGGATGGCGACGGCGCCGAGACTGGCCATGGCGGCGAACAGGCGTTTTTCCTCGTCGTTGAACCGGTGGGCCTCGGAGGTGTAGGCGTTGAGAACCCCGATGACCTCGCCCTCGTAAAGGATCGGGGTCGCCAGAAGCGAAACCAGTCCCTCGCTCCGAATCGCCTTCAGGACGGCGAGGCTGTCCTCGGTTTTGACCAGGTCGAGGACCTCAATCTGCTTTCGCCGGCGGAAGGCCACGCCGATGCTGCTCTCTTCGACCGAGAGGGGCGGCAGTTCGGCGAAGGCCCCGGAATCCCCGTTGACCGAGTAAAGTTCGAGCAGCCCCGCCTCGTCATGGGCCAGGAATACCGCGCAAAGGCGGCAGCGGATGATCTTGCGCGACTCGAGGGTGATGCCGTCGATGATCTCCTGGAGTTCCAGTTTCGAGACGAGGCGGCGGCCGATGCTGATGACGGATTCGAGCTGGTTGGCTTTTACCTTGAGCTGCTGGATAAGCCAGAGATTGCGGGCCACCTTGCCGGCCTCCGCCGTCATGAGAAGGAGCAGCTTGAGATCCTCGTCGCCGAAGGCGTCCGCGGTGTCACTGTCGATGTTGACCACGCCGATGACCTGGCCCCGGTCCTCCATGGGCACGGCCATTTCCGAGCGCACGGGTTCCCGGAGTTGAATGTAGCGTGGTTCCGACCGGACGTCCGGGATGAGGAGCGGTCGGCCATGGAGCGCCACCCAGCCGGTGATGCCCTCACCCGGTTTCAGGCTGATGTCGGCCGGGTGGTGGGGGAGGCCCTCGGAAACCTCGATTTCGAGGTTTCCGGTGTCGGGATTGAGGAGGGCGATCGATCCGCTGCTGGCGGCAAAGATCCTGACGATTTCCCGGAGGATCCGTCGCAGCGCCTCCAGGGGTTCTTCGGTTTTTCCGGCCAGGCTGCTGATCCGGTAGAGGGCGTCGATGGCGGAGGCCCGGCTTGATTCTGGCATCGTCGGTGTCGGGGGTCGGAGGGTGGTCAGGCTTGGCCGGGCGGGCGTTCCGAAAACCCGGTCCCGGTTGCGGTGGAAAGGGGAACAAGGCGGACGGACGCGGCGGGTGGCATCGGGCGAAAGGGACGTTTATTCGGGTGCGATGGCGGCGCTGAGGGCTTCCTGCAGTTTGAGCAGGTTGTTGTCGTCGCCGGGCGCCTGCTCCTCGATGTTTTCGATGTAGAAGGTGTCGAGGGCTACGTCGCGCTCGGTGGCGATCCGGGCGAATGTGATGTCGTAGCCGTAGGCAAAAAGAATGCGCGAAATCTCGTAAAGGAGCCCGATCTTGTCGTTGGCCTGGATTTCGACAATGGTCCGCTTGAGCGAGAGTTCGTTGTAAACCTGGACGTTGGCGGGGATGTGGGCGCTGAGGCGTTCCTTTTGGCGGCGGTACCGCGGCTTGTCCTTTTTCTTTTTGCGACGAATCTCGTTCACGATCCCGGGCAACACGTCGTCCTTGGAGGTCAACGCCTTTTCCAGGGTCTCGCGGAACGTTCCGCGGGCGTCGAGGCTTTGCACCATTCCGCGACCGGGTTCGACCACGTAGAAGGTGTCGATGGCGATGTGATCGGAGCGGGTCACGACTTTTGCGGTCAGAATGTTGAGTCCGGCGGCGATAAACGCCCCCGCCATTTTGCAGAAAAGGCCCGCCCGGTCCCACGTCACGACGTTGACCACGGTGATGCTCCGGTCGACATCGTCCTTCCAGTCGATGATCGGGAGCAGGGCGCCTTCGGCTTCGCCGTGGCCGGCGATGTTGGTCAGGAGGTTGTGGATCAGCTTGATGTGCAGGATGATTTCCGCGGCGCTTGTATTGATGAAGTAGCGTTCGGGCAGCAGGTTGAAATGGGCCTCGATCTCCTGCTCCCCGATGCCCGGGATTTTCTGCTCGATAATGTTTTTGAGGATAACTTTTTTCTGGTCGGTGTTTCTGTGCTCGGCGTTCGGGCCGCGGGTGAGTTTTTCCGCCGTCGAGCGGTAGAGGTTGGTGTGCAGGGTGTCCTTGAAACTGTTCCAGAGGTTGGCGGCGGTGCCGCGGGCGTCGCAAAAGGTGTGGACGTAAAGGTAGCGCAGGTTGTCGATGGTTTCGGCCTGCTCCGCAAACAGTGCCGCCGTGCTGGGATCGTCCACGTCGAATTTCTGCCAGATCCGGGTCATGAGCAGGTGGTTGCGAATGACAAAATCGATTTGCCGGCATTTCTGGTCCTCGACTTCCATCCGTGAAAGCACGTTTCGCGCCAGCTTCGCGCCGGCTTCGTCATGACCGGCCACGCCGGCCGATTTTCCGATATCGTGAAGGAAGAGAATGAGGTAGAGAAGGGTGGGGTCCGGGGTTTCACGCAGGGCGTTGCGGTACTTTTCGGTTTCCGGATCCTCGCCGGTGAAGACCTTGTCGAGTTCGGCCAGGGTATTCAGGGTGTGAATGTCCGCGGTGTAGCGGTGATAGAATTCATGCTGGACAAGGCAGGTCAGCTTTCCGAATTCCGGGACGAATTTCCCGAGGACGCCGAGGTCGTGCATTTGCAGCAGGGTGGGGTAAACCTGCCCCGATTGGTCGAGAATGGACCGGAAGCTGACGTTGGCCCGGGGAGAAAGGATGATCTTGTTGGTGATGAGGTGCACCGATTCCTGGATCAGGCTCGTCAGTTCGAAATCCATGCGGCAGCCGAGTTGTTGGCAGTGCCGGAAAACCCGGATGAGTCGTTCCGGGTCCTCTTTGAAGACATTCCGGGCCTCGAAAGTGAGCTCGTTTCCGCGGAGGAGGAATCCGTCGAATTGTTTCTGCCGGTCGAGTTTGCGCGCCCGGATGACTTCGCGGAAGGAGATCCTTTCGGCGCTCTTGTCGTCCTTGCGGAGGGCGAGGCGCTGCTCGAGCAATTGGGAGGTGCGGAAAATGGTCTGAGCGTGGGTGTAGTAGTCCCGCATGAAGACTTCCACCCGCTGGAAGATATCCTCCTCGGTGTAGCCGAGGTTCCTGGCCACCACCGGCTGGCTTTCCAGGTCGAGGAGGTCGGTCGGGTGGCGGCTGATGAAGTGGAGTTCGTTGCGGACCCGGGTGAGGAAATCGTAGGCCCGGAGGTATTCCCGGGCCTCTTTCTCGCGCAGGTAATTGTGCGTGCACAGGTCCGTCATGCGTGCGATGTCGAGTTTGATGCGCGCCATCCAGAGGGCGTTCTGGTAGTCGCGGAGGCCCCCGACGCCGCTCTTTATGTCGGGTTCCTGCAGAAAAATGGTGTTCTGAAAGCGTTCCCGCCGTTCCGCCTGGTCGCGGAGCCGCGCCTCCAGGTATTTCTGCGGATTTTCCTTCTGGTAGAAATTCTTGTAGGCTTGGTGAAAGATGTTGAACAGTTCCTCCGATCCCGCGACCAGCCGCGCTTCCAGCAGCGAGGTCTTGGTGCGGATGTCCTTTCGGGCTTCGTCCAGGACTTCGTGGATGGTCCGCGACGAATGCCCGATCTTGAGCCCGAGATCCCAGAGCGGGTAAAGGATCTCGTTGGAGAGCAGTTCCTGGAATCGTTTGAGATGTTTCTCCCGGGATTTGGAGGGGAATAGGAACATGATGTCGACGTCGCTCAGCGGCGACAGTTCCGCCCGTCCGTAGCCCCCGAGCCCCAGCAGGCAGACCGGGGTGGCCGGCGCGCCGCGCTCCCGGTCGAACGTTTCCAGGGCCTCGGAAAAAAGGTGCTGCAGGAGCACGTCGATGACGCAGGAGCGGGCGAGCGCGACCGCCAGCCCCGATTCGCCGGACCGATGCCGGCGCAGGATCATCTCGTTTTCCAGGTTGAGGAACTGCTTGTATATGGCCAATCGCTCGGACGAACTCAGGTCTCCGGGGAAATCGAGCCGGGAGGCAGCGTGTTTTTGGATTCGTTTGAGCATGTTTGCGGCGTCTTCGGTGTCCCGGTTTATCACGTTCCGCGCGTCGGTCGATGCCGTCGGAGCGACGGCGTCCGCTGCAAAACCGTCCCCGTGGATGCGGTGGTCAGGATCTGTTCCGTACTGGTTCACGGCGCGAAGCGATCACGGATTGTCTTTTTATAAATGAATTGAAATTACCTCACATTCCAGCTTACTGCTAACCTTTTTCCATGTCAGAAATCAGCAAAGCTTACGAGCCCGGCCAGGTTGAGTCCCGTTGGTACCGGACCTGGATCGATCGGCACTGTTTTCGGGGCCGTCCCGACCCGGACAGGGAACCGTATTGTATCGTGATTCCCCCGCCGAACGTCACCGGGGTCCTCACCATGGGGCATGTTCTCAACAACACGCTCCAGGACATCCTCATCCGGAGGGCCCGGCAGCAGGGCAAGGAGGCGATGTGGCTTCCGGGCACCGACCATGCCGGAATCGCCACTCAGACCCGGGTGGAGCGGGATCTGCGGGAAAAGGAGGGCGTCACCCGCCGCGACCTCGGCCGGGAGAAATTCCTGGAGAAAGCCTGGGAGTGGAAGGAAAAGCACGGCGGTATAATTATCGAACAGCTGAAGCGGTTGGGCTGTTCCTGTGATTGGGACCGGGAGGTCTTCACGCTCGATCCGGCTTACAGTCGCCGGGTTCAGGAGGCATTCGTGCGGCTTTACCGGGACGGATTCGTCTATCGCGGTAAACGGATGGTCAACTGGTGTCCCGCCAGCCTCACGGCCCTTTCGGACGAGGAGGTGATCATGAAGACGCAGAACAGCGTCCTCTATCACATGCGTTACGAACTCGTCGACCGCCCGGGGGAGTTCCTGGAGATATCCACCACCCGCCCGGAAACGATCATGGGCGACACCGCGGTGGCCGTGCACCCCGACGACGAGCGCTACAGGCACCTGGTGGGGGAGAAAGTCTGGCGCCCGTTTCCCCGCGAGGCCATTCCGGTGATCGCCGATTCCTACATCGATCCGGAGTTCGGCACCGGCGTTCTCAAGGTCACCCCGGCCCACGACAAGGCCGACTTCGACATCGGTCGGCGGCACGATCTGCCGGTCCGCGACGTTTTTAATCCCGACGCCACACTCAATGATTCGGCCGGCGAGGCCTTTGCCGGCATGGACCGCTTCGAGGCGCGGAAACTCGCGGCCGGCATGTTGCGGGAAGCGGGGCTGCTCGTGCGGGAAGAACCCTACGAAAACAACGTCGGTTTCAGCGAGCGCGCCGACGTTCCCATCGAACCGCGCCTTTCCGAGCAGTGGTTCCTGAAGTATCCCGCGGTGGAAGAGGCCAAGGCCGCGGTGCGGGACGGCGTAATCCGCTTCTTTCCCGACCGCTGGTCGAAGATTTACCTGCATTGGCTGGACAATATCCAGGACTGGTGTATCAGCCGCCAGCTTTGGTGGGGCCACCGCATTCCGGTCTGGTACCGGAAAGGAAGCGATCGCTCCGCGCCGGAAAACTGGTATGTCGACACGGAACCTCCCGCCGATCCGGAGAATTGGGAGCAGGAGGAGGACGTGCTCGACACCTGGGCTTCGTCCTGGCTCTGGCCTTTCGCCACCCTGGGCTGGCCCGACCCGGAGGAGGAAAAAAAGCAGGGCCTGGATTATTTCTACCCCACCCGTGCCCTGGTGACCGGTCCGGATATCATCTTTTTCTGGGTCGCCCGGATGATCATGGCCGGTCTTCAGTTCATGCGTCCGGGGGAACCGGTGGAGCGGCGGATTCCGTTCCGCGACGTCTATTACACCGGCATTATCCGCGACATCCAGGGACGAAAAATGTCCAAGTCCCTCGGAAATTCACCCGACCCGATCGATCTGATCGACCGGTACGGCGCCGACGGTCTGCGGCTCGGTATCATGCTGATTGCGCCGAAGGGTCAGGATATCCGCTTCAGTGAAGACCGGGTCGAAACGGGCCGGCATTTCTGCAACAAACTCTGGAACGCCTGCCGCTACCGGCAGATGTCCGGTGACATGAGGGATAACCGCTCCCTGGAAGCGGTCGCCTCGCGGATCGGTCCCGACGCCCTGGATGACGACGATCACTTTATCCTGCTGCGTTTGCTCGAGACCACCGAAGCGGTGAACCGGGCGCTGGATCGTTACGAGTTCACCGGCGCCGCCCAGCGGTTGTACACCTTTTTCTGGACCGATTTCTGCGACTGGTACCTGGAGGTTTCCAAGACCCGTTCGCGGGATCCCGGGGTGCGCGAAACCGGGCTGGCGCTCCAGGACTTTGTCATTCGCCAATTGCTCCTCCTGCTCCATCCCTACATCCCGTTTATCACCGAAGAGTTGTGGCACGATCTCGGATACGGTACCGACACGGACTTTATCCAGAACGCGCATACGCCGGATGCCGGCGAGTTGAAGCGCGCGCTGGAGGCAGCCGGGGTCTCACCTGACCGGGCGGCGGAGCAAAACACCGTGAACCTCCAGGAGTTTGTCACCCGTTCCCGCGCCCTGAAGGCCGACTACAACCTGGCCAACCGGAAGGATCTTTCTTTCTTTGTCCAGGCCGACAAGGGCGCCCGGGGCCAGATCGAAGCCTCGCTCGGCAAGCTCAAAGCGCTGATCGGGGCCGCCGGGATATCCTTTGCGGCGGCCGGCGATGGCGCTCCGGGCGTTGTGACCCGTCTCGGGACCATCCAGCTCGACCTTTCCGGGGCGGTCGATGTCGAGGCGGAAAAGGAGCGCCTGGGCCGGGAGCTGGCCAAACTGGATAAACAGGTTGCCGTCGGTGAAGGCAAGTTGCGGAACGAAAAGTTCGTCTCCAAAGCGCCACCCGAAATTGTCGAAGGCGCCCGTCGCCAGCTCGACGAATTAAAGGACAAAAAAGCGGAGGTGGAAAAACTCCTCGGTGCGTTGTCCGGTTGAACCGGCGAGTGAGGTTCACAGCGGAACCCGTTGTCGCGGCCTGCCCCGTGCCCGGCCGAAAGCGGCGGGCGGGTAGGGACCCGCCCCGCGTTCCCCGAACCCGCGCTTGCTTTGCACCGGCGCGTGCGCTTAGCTTCCGGGCGAAGTCCCATGCGAATCCGCGAACGGTAACGGCCGATGGCCCGAAAGAAAAAAGACTCCCGGAAACGGCAGCAGCGTCTCCAGGCCCGGCGACGGAAAGAAAAGGAGCGCCAGGCTCGCAAGGGGAATAGCCGGCCGGTTCGCGGTTTCCCGGGGGAAGCGGGCGACATGGGGGGAATCAGTCCGGGGGATTTGGAGGCGGCTTATGTCGACCCCTCGGAATGGGGCGACGACCGTCCGCGGAAACCCGGTGGCCGGCGCCGGGGGCGTCCCCGGAAGCCCCTGACCGAGAAGCTGGCGAGTGAAGCCGCGGCCGGGACGGGTCGACCCGGCGACGACCGGGATCTCCCGCCCCACGCCATCGAGCGGTCGAAGCGGTACCGTCACTGGGCCGCGGTTTGTTCGCAGGTCCGGGAGCGGGCGGTCGACGAGAGCGGTGAATTCGCCTTGTCGCGGCTGCCGCCCGAGCTGCGGCAATGGCTTTACCGGGCGCGTTTGCGGAAATTGAAAGGGGAACTGCGGTCGTGGCAGGTTTCCCTCGTCGATGCGACCGGGTACGATTGGACGGTAGCTGAACGGAAGCGTAAGAAGCCGGTGCCAAAGAAGAAACGTCCGGCGAAAAAAAAGAAGGTTCCGGTGAAGAAGGTGCCGGCCTGGCAGAAATGGGTTGATCGGGTGCGACAGGCGGCGGAGGCCCAGGGGTTCGATTTTTTTCACCTGCCCGAGCGGGACCTGCGACGCTGGCTGCGAAAGCGGCGGACCGAGTACCGGAAAGGTGAATTGCGGCCCGAGGTTAAGACGGCCCTGGAGGCGATGGGCTTCGACTGGGAGCGTACGGAGATTTCCGACGGTGCCTACGAGGCCTGGTCAAAGAATCTGGAAGCGTACCGTGAATGGGTCCGGCGGCAGGGCCCGGGGGCGGTTCCGGATAAAAAGGAGAATTATGGATTGTACGTTTGGTTCGGCCGGCAGCGCTGGCTGTACCGACAGGGGGTGTTGGCCGCGCGTCGAAAGGAGGCCCTGGACGCAGCCGGTTTCCCCTGGGGGGACCGCCCGGCGGAAATCCGCCGTTGGTGGGCGTACTTCGACCAACTGAAAGCGTTTCACCGGGACTACGGTCACGCCGGCGTGACGCAGACCGACCCCCGTAACAAATCGCTCGGCCGGTGGCTGGCACGCCAAAGGACCGCTTACCGCAACCGGCGCCTTCCCGCCGACCAGAGAGCGGCATTGGATTCGCTGGGAGTGGACCCGAATCCGCGCCCGGGCCGCGACGGGGCTCGGGAAGAGGAAGCCCGGCGGATCCAAACCGGCCTGTGGCAGAAGAACCTGGAGGAATTGAGGGCCATCTGCCGGAAGGAACACGGCGGGCGTATCCCCGATCCGCACGACCTGCCGGGCCGCCTCGAGCGGTGGCTCGCGGCGCAGCGGCGCAGCCGGCGTAAGGGGCGTTTGAATGAACGCCAGGTGCAAATGCTCGACGAACTGGGAATGGTGTGGGACCTGACGTCCTTTCACGAGGAGCGGTGGCGGCGGCGCTACGAAGCGTTGAAACGGTTCGTGGCGGTCCACGGCCACACCCGCGTGGAGCCGGGCGAGGGAAATTCGGATTTGGCGGTATGGGTCAGACGACAGCGTTCGCTGTATCAACGGGGAGATTTGCGCGCGGACCGGAAGCGGCTGCTGGAGGCGGTCGGTTTTTCGTTTGAATTGGCGGACCAACCAACCCCTCAATGGATGGGGCATTACGAAGGGCTCAAGGCGTTCCGGCGCGAACACGGGCACAGTCGTGTACCGCGTCAGTACCCTCCGAACCAGGCGCTCGCCGAGTGGGCCGCCCAGCAGAAGCAGCGACACAAACGGGGCCTCCTGAAACCCGTCCACATCGAACTCCTGGAAGCCGTCGGTTTTCCCTGGGCGGAGCGACGGGCGAAAAAGGACCGTACCGCCGGGCGGTGAGCGGGGCGGGAACGGCGTGCCCGGCGTTCAGGGCGATTCCGCGTTCGCCCTGATTTCGAAGAAACCGTCGATGGCGGCCTGCGTGGCCAGCTTCAGTGCCGCGGTGCGCGTGACCAGGTCCCGGGCGCTGGGCGTCTCGAATGTGTACGACAGGTGCGGGTACCTTTTGAGGTGAAAGATCGCCTCCGGCCAATACTCTGGCTCGTCGGCTTCGGGCCGGTGGTGGATCAGTCCCGGGGCGGCGGTTTCGTGACCGTCGATCCGGGATCCCGTCTCGCGCGGAATAACGGCTTCCACCGCATCAAGGATGGTTTCGGCCAGGGAATGGAGCGTCGTGGTATTGATCTCGTAAAGGTAAAAACCGTTGGCCTCCCAGTCTTCGTGCAGGGAGAGGTAGAGGTCGTTGGCCGGCTGCGCCTCCAGCCAGTCTCGATGCGCCCGGACCTCCCGGCTGCGGGGCTGGCGGTAATCCCGGTTCAGGTCGATACCCCCTGGGTTCTCCCGCGTGCCGGCATCCCAGGCGGCCGGATTGAGCAGGGGACAAAGGGTCCAGGTAAAACGATCGTCGAAAAAGCGCTCGCGCAGGAGATCCATCAATGCGAGGGGACCGGCGGGTTCGTCGCCGTGGATGCCGGCCGAAAGGTAGACCCTCGGGGCCGGACCCGGCGCCGGGCGGGTCAGGGCCAGGAGGGGGAGATCGTACGCGCGATCGAGAGAGGCCGCGGCAAACCCCGCATTGCGGGCCAGGGCAAGGACGTTTTCCAGCCATCTTTTTGCCTTGGGTCGTTCCATGATGTTTCGTCGCTGCCGGCGCGGTTCCCCCGGTAAGTATCCGTTTTACTCCGACGCAATCATTTCGTCACGGGCGGAGGGTGGTTTCCCGCTTTTTCGGCGAAGCGTCGAAAGGGTTGAATGTCGATGCCGCCGCCGGTCGCCGCCTCCACTTCGCCCATGGCCGCGATCATCTCGCTGATATCCTTCCATTCGCCGCCGAGATTGGCGCGCAGGGCGACAAACACGTCGCCGGCGAAATGAGCCCGTTCCCATTCTGTATTACCCAGGATGGTGCGCACGTGCGGGGTTTCAAATGCCATAAGGCTGATGGCCGCCACGGCGTCACCGACCGAGCGGAACCAACCGTCGCGCTGCCGGGGGCTTTCCCAGCCGATGCTTCCCCGGCCCCCGAGTTCGGGTGGAAGGCGATCGAACCAAACCGGGAGGGCGGCGTGGATCGGCAGGGCTGCCCCGCCGTTTTCGTCGAGGTAGCGGCGGGCGTCGAGAAAGAGGTCGCGGAGAAGGAACAGGAAATCGCGTTTTCCCTCGGGGGTGGCCCGGTTCCATTCGTCGAGGATGTGAGGCTCGATGTCGAAATGGAGACCGTGGAATCGTTCGGCGGGATCGGTCCGCGATCGGTTGAAATCCAGCAGGCGTTTCCGCAGGGCCTCCCGCAACGCGTCGCGCTGGTCTTCGAAGATCCACCGGGTCGTCGACAACAGGAGGAACGCGTTGCGGCCGTCCCCGTGCAGGGTGGCGTTCCATCGGGCCACCGGATCCGGTTCGTTCTCCAGACGGTCGGCCGGGTAACTCGTGTAGACCCGGACGATGTTCCAGCGGCGATAGATCTCCAGGATCTCGGCCTCGCTTTCGGGATTCCCGACGGCCCGGGCCGAACCGTACGGGTGGTTGTCGCCCCGCCCCGTCCAATGCCACGTGCCGCGTTCCGGCCGGGGGTCGGGTGCGGCGGATGCCGGGACCGGATCGAAGGCCGTCAGCCCCAGCCCGGCACAGATCAGGCAGGCGGACCGGCGGACGAAGGGTAAAGGGGCCACGGGAGCGACCGGTGCCGCACCTTTCCAGCGGAAACAACGGTAATGAAACATCGGTTCGAGCGTGTTTGAATGCGATCCCGGGTCAATCCCGCAGGCGGTGAAACCGCGCTCCGCGTCAGGCGGGGTTGCCGCCCGGGCTGGGTACGGTTTTTGCCGTGATGGTGTCGAGGGCCTGGCGCGCCCGGGAAAGCCCCTCGACCGGGGTGAGCGGCCAAATATCGACACCGATGTTTGCCGCGTAGTGCAGGACGGGGGAATTCTCCGGTTCGGGCAGGTCGTGGGAGGCCAGGAGGTCGGAATGAAATTCGGTCAGCTCGGCGGATTGAAGCGGCCACGGGGGATGATGGATACGGCAGCGGTAGAGCCGGCCCCGATGCTCGGTGTAGAGGCAGTACCGTTCGGTCAGAAAAAACGCCAGGGAACCCGGATCGGTTTCCGGCAGGGGCCTTCCCGGACGCCATCGGGCGAGGAATTCCGCCGCGGGGGCGTCCTTGTGGGTACGCCGCGACCGGTAGGCGATTTCCCCGGCGGTGTCACGCAAGGAGATCTCCGCCGCAAAATAGGGGAGGTGATAAAAGCGGCGGGCGGCCCAGACCGCGGGTGCCAGGGAAGCGTCCAGGGAAAAAAAATAAACTCCGGGAACCCCGTCGCGGTGCACGTAAGTGCGGACGTTCAATTCGTGGAAGGCGCTCAATCCCGGAATCGGGGGGGTGAAGCTCGGACGGACGCCCCACATGGTGAAGGGAATGAGACCGACCCAGGCATTGCCGTGGTAGAGGTCGATCTCCAGGGAGTCGGGGACGCGGGCACGCAGGGTACGGTAAGGGAGCGGCCAGTGCATGAAGAGCAGTTTACCCCAATGCTGTCGCATCAGAGGGTAACCGCGGGGGCGTTGCCTGATACGAAGGCGGTCCATGGTTTGATTTTTCCTTCAGAATCCTCCTGTTAACAATTAATGAGGAATTCGATCCCGCTCAACTCTTTTCGCCTGGCCGCGATCCCGGCGGATTGCCATGCCGTGAAACGATCGCTTTTCCCTGATAGGGCAAACGCGTTCCGGCAAAGGGTAGAGTAAGCTCCTTGTTTCTTTTGCTTCCCTCTTCCGCTCGCGCACGCTATTACCGCACCCATGAAGCGCATCCCCCTGAAGTTCCTGTTCCCGATCGCCGTGATCGGAATCGCTCCCCCCGCCGGCTGGGCCGGTTACGAGCCGCACGGCACGGATCTCAGGCGGGAGTTGGTGACGGCCATCGACGCCCGCCTCGCCGATCCGGACTTTTCCCATACCCATTGGGGGGTTTTGTTCGAGTCGCTGGAGAGCGGCGAGGTTTGGTACGCGAAAAACGCCCGGCGCAATTTTATTCCCGCCTCAAACCAGAAAATCCTCACCGCGGCCGCCGCCCTCCGCTATCTCGGGCCCGAATTCCGATACGAGACGCCCCTGTGCCACACCGGGGAAATCGAGGGGAGCGTTCTGCAGGGAGACCTGGTTGTTTTCGGTTATGGCGATCCGACCCTCTACGAGCGCTTCCACGCCGATTCCCGCGATGTATTCCGGGAATGGGCCGCCGTCCTCCGGGACAAAGGCGTCGAGCGGATCGCGGGCGATATT